>DATEDD010000099.1:0-3508 GCA_035286565.1 Anaerolineales bacterium | reverse complement strand
TAATTGCAATCCCAAAGAGCTTTGGCTTATTATTGCCGTCTGGAGTTTATTAGCTGTAGTTAACTAGTACTGTTATTTTTTACAGGTCATGGGGGCAAGAATGTCCGGGAAATTACCCACAAAAGATATGGTCCTCGGGTTGGGAGCAGACGCCGCAGGCCAATCTGGAGTTACTACCGATCTAATGGTTGGTATTAGTCGTTTCGGTGCCAGCAGGCGTGATTTTATAAAGGGGATCATTGCTACAGGGGCGTCTGTATCTGCAGGATTTATGCTCTCGGGTTGTTCCCAGGAGAGTGCACCGACGACACCCTCTAATGCTGCGACTACACCTGCTCCGGGTGGAGTGGAGCGCCTTATCTCACTGAATGTTAATGGCGAAGTACGCAGGGTGGATGTGTTGCCGAACTAAACTTTGGCAATGACACTCCGCTACAAGCTCGGGTTGACAGGTACCAAGCTGGGCTGCGACCGTGGTGAATGCGGCGCATGTACAGTCCTGATCGATGACGTTGCATTATATTCCTGCTCGACACTGACACACAGCGTCAGAGGGCGAAGTGTAACAACTATCGAAGGTTTACAAGGTCCGGATGGCGCATTACATCCCGTCCAGCAGGCATTCGTTGATGAGCTTGGTCCCCAGTGCGGTTTCTGCACTCCGGGGCAGGTCATGGCGGCTGTAGCGTTGTTGAAGGTGAATCCGAAACCCACCCGGGAGGATGCACGTAAAGCCATGTCCGGTAATCTCTGCCGCTGTGGCGCCTATGATAATTATCTCAATTCTGTCATGCGTGCTGTAGCCCAGGCATAGTTGGCATGGGCTGTTGGAGAGTACATAACATTTTCTAAGGGGAATCGAACATGTTTAAAGACATGATGCCGAGTTTCGAGTTATTTATGCCATCAGATTTGAATAATGCTGTTCAGTTGGCAAAGAGCTCGGGTGATGGCGGCTGGTGCATGGCTGGTGGCAATGACAGTCTTGATTGGTTTAAGGATAGGAATAAGAGACCGGTCGCTGTGATCGATCTCACCGGAATTGAATCCTTAAAAGGCATCCGGGAAACTGCCGATGGAATAGAGATTGGGGCACTGACAACCTTGACGGAAATAGAGAATAATCCCGTCATACTGGAGAAGTTCAGTCTTCTGGCTTCTGCAGCAGGCAGAGTAGCCAGTCCGCAAATCCGCAATTCAGGAACCATAGGCGGCAATATCTGCCAGGATACGCGTTGCTGGTATTACCGTGCTGGTTTGGATTGCTACCGTGCCGGTGGAGAGACATGCTACGCAGATACCCCGGAAGGTATGAATCGTGAACACTGCCTTTTTGCGGCTGATCGTTGTGTCGCAGTCTCCCCCTCTGATACAGCCCCGGCGTTGGTCGCACTGGATGCCAGTATGGTGGTAATGAATTCGGATGGAGAAAAAATTTACAAGGCGGAAGAATTTTTTATAGGACCGGATATCGATATTACAAGGATGACGGTTCTGAAGAAAGGGGATATTCTGACCGCGGTTCGCATACCAAACACCTGGGCTGGTGCGACCTTCTATTTTGAGAAAGTTGCTGACCGAAACTCCTGGGATTTTGCACTTGTCAATGTCGCGGCTGCGATGAAGCTCAATGGGGATGTCATCGAGGATATCAGGATTGCAACCGGCGGTGTTCAGTGTGTGCCCAAAAGATTGACCGTTGTAGAAGAAGTTGTTCGCGGCAGCGCTCGCAACGAAGAAACCGCAAAGCTTGCAGGCAAGTCGGCAAGCCGTGGCGCTACGCCACTGAATTATAACCATTTCAAGATCCCCCTCCTTGAAAACCTGGTAATGCGAGCAATCAGGGATGCTTGATAGTAGATGGAGATATTGCGATACAAAAAAAACATATGGGGACAGGAGATCATTAGCGGCGTCTCGTGGGATCTGATCTGGGTCTTTATCGGCGCTGCAATTCTCTTTATCGTTTGCCATATGATCTATCTGTGGCTCTCAAAGGAAAGAGGGCACTAGCGAATGAATCAACCTTCCGATACCCCTGGGATCCAGGAAAAGGAGCCCGGGGCGAGGCTTGTTCGGCACCTGTTTTTCGATCGCTTTCTTCACTGGTTCGTGGCTGCGTGCATATTTGTTCTGCTTGGCACCAGTCTCTTCCCAATTTATGGCATTAAGTTCTCCTGGGTCCAGACGCATTGGGTAACGGGCTTGCTGCTCTCAGCCGCTGTGATCATACATGTAGTCAGATCTGTGTTCTGGAAAGAGCCACGTTACATGTGGTTTGGGACTACGGATGTGATTGAAATAATAGATAGTATACGAAAAGACCTTTCAGGATCAGGAATCGCCGTCAGAACGGGAAAATATTCACCGGCGCAGAAGCTTCTCCACCATGGCATGACAATTATCATCCTAACAGCTATCGTCACAGGACTCATGATGATGGTAAAGGTAGATACTCCTTTCTGGGAAAGGAATCCATACTGGCTTTCTGAGAGCACCTGGGGGATTGTCTATGTTTTTCATGGGTTTTCAGCATTGTTTTCCATAACCATGATTATCATTCACATGTATTTCGGGTCACGACCGGAAAAAAGAATATATACACGGTCCATGCTGCTTGGCTGGTATTTACACGATGATTACAAGCGCTTTCATGATCCGGAGCGCTGGAAGATTACCGAGAGCGGAGAACGATAGTTAACAATAAATCGGAGTAATACAGATGAGTCACGAGGTAACAGATGTTTTAAACGATCATATCGATTCCATTGAGTCCGCCTATGAATTTATGCTTGCCTATGCCGCCCAGGGCAGGGATGGAAGAGGGACTGATTATGTTGCCCAGGCAAGACAATTCATGAATGGTATGGTTGCTGCACTGGAACTTATTGCTGAGGATGCCATTGAGTGTTTGAAGGGTGCTGATGGGAACCTGGTCGATTACCAGCAGGATTTCGTTGATGTGTTGAGTGAAGATGCCAGGAAATCCTCGATAGTTGTGAATTTCGTGCTGAAACAGGATCGGATCACGTCACAGCTTGTGGATAATGTTAATGCATCGATTCATTTGCGGGCGCTATTAACGGACATCTTTCTGCTTGATGAGATGTTGAAAACAAACTCAGATTGACATGCTTGGTAAGTAACGAGACCTTAGCTATTCAGAACTTCCTTCAGGAACCGGAAATAAATTGTATATATTTTCGGTGCTTTCCCTTCCTCTTCCACAATAAAGAAGGGAGCGACAGCCACCTGATGATGTGCAGCTAACTGCATTCCCTCGCTTTGAGGATCATTCTCGTAAGCAATAACGACCCGGTTGATACGGTTCATGTAGCCTCCGTCACGCAACCTGCCTTCGACATCAGCGCATTTTTTGCAGGCTGTTCCATCAGCCTTGATCTTTTTTACGAAAGTAATCTGCATATATGGGGAATGGAGGACGACTGTTGCTCTCGCCAAGCCGCCAAGTAGTCGTAGGGTGGGCACGTTTTTTGTGCCCACGCGG
>DATEDD010000098.1:0-9081 GCA_035286565.1 Anaerolineales bacterium | reverse complement strand
TAAATACTGGCTTCACGCGCTGCAACCGGCATGTTGGATGTGTTCGCAATCAACACAGTGCGTTCCATCAATGGACGTCCGCTGCGCGGGTCAACAAGATGTGGGAACTCCTGCAACACTTCGGTCATCTCGTTGCCGCGTTCGCCGCAACCGATATAAACGATCACTTGCGCGTCAGCCCCTTTCGCAATGCTATGCTGGGTGACTGTTTTTCCCGATCCGAACGGCCCGGGGATACCTGCCGCACCGCCCTTTGAAACCGGGAAGAAGGTATCCAACACGCGCTGCCCCGTGATCAATGGCGTAGTGCCGCGCAGGCGATTCATATATGGGCGAGGCATACGGACGGGCCAGCGTTGAAGCATGGTCAATACTTTTTCTTCATTGCCAACCTTCAATTTTGCGATTGGCTCCTCGATCGTATATTCACCAGCCGGGGCGACCCAGCTCAAAGTCCCGGAAAGATTCGCAGGAACCATAATGCGATGCTCGAAAGTTTCCGTCTCCATCACTGTTCCAAGGATGGCACTGCGGGAAACCACGTCACCAACTTTTGCGGTTGGATTAAACTTCCAGCGATCTTTTCGATAAAGCGGATCGAGGCGCATACCGCGTCCGATAAATGAACCCGATTCAATTTCGATCAAAGGCAGGGGGCGTTGAACTCCGTCAAAAATACTCTTCAACAACCCCGGGCCAAGTTCAACAGAAAGAGGCAAGCCAGTGCCATAGACAGGTGCACCGGGCTTCATGCCCGACGTTTCTTCATACACCTGCACGGTGATGGTGTCGCCATTTAAACCGATGACCTCACCAACAAGGCGCTCATCCCCCACCTCAACCAACTCAAGCATACCCACATAACGTGAGCCACGCGCGCGGACAACGGGCCCGCTGATCCAGGTTACTGTGCCGACTTGCTCACTCATAGTTTTTCTCCCATCAGCACGTGATATACCGCCGAACGAAGCGCATTCTGCAATCGGTTCAAGCGAGTCTCCAAAGTATTGTCATAATGCAAGCGTCCATTATCAGCATCAATCACAACACCTATGCCATCGTCAAGCGTTTTTCCAATTGTCAGTTGGGTTTTCAATTCTTTGGATAGTTCGTTCAGCGCTTGATCTTTCAAAAATTTTTGAGTCGCCGCATCAGTCCGCACCTCAGCCTGTTCCACTTTCAATTGAGTGACTGCTTCCCGAACCAGTTCAGCCACGATCTTGTCATAATCGGATCGTTTTTGCAGAGCTGATAATTTTTCTTTTGCAGCGTTAAATACCTTGTTCAGCAGTTTTTCACGATGTTCCAACTGTAAAGTACGCGCCTTCATCTGAGCCGTGGCAACAGCCTGGCTGCGGATGCGCTCTGCTTCCTCTCCGGCCTGATCCAATATTTCCTTGCGATCAGACTCGGCCAGTTGCTGCGCTTGCTGTCGAATGGCATCAGCCTTTTCTTTGGCTTCAGCCTGAATTTGCTCGGCATCCGCCTGCGCCTCAAACAAGATTGCACGAGAGAGCAATTCGATATTCTCTTCTTCAGGTTTCATAAGTAAACCACCAATTCATTTCTCCTTCGCTCAAAATTCGCGCGAAGCAGGGAAGATTTCTATAACTTAATTCCAATGGCCCGAAGCACAATCTCGCTAAGGGAGGGCTGGTCGGCTGACACACCGGCTGGAGACGGTATCTCCACAACAAGTGGGATTGTGCTGTGTAATTTAAGGTCTTCGACTCTGGACTGGAGCATTCCAGCAATATCCTGAGTTACCAGGATAATACCGATATCCTTCGCCGCAAAAGCACTGTCAAGCGCCTGATTAGCCTCATCCGCAGTCGTCACAGCCTGACCGTTTACACCGGCCAGGGAAAACCCAAGGACTGCTTCTGGATGGCCGATCACCAAAACCTTCATGGCACTTTACCGGTTCAGGATAATGAAGGCAATGATGAGACCGTAGATCGCAATACCTTCCGCCAAACCGACGAAGATCAGCGCTCGACCGAATGACTCGGGTTTTTCAGCAATAGCGCCCACCGCCGCCGCACCTGAACTGGCAACCGCGATACCAGCGCCAACGCAAGCCAAACCTGTTGAAATAGCAGCCGCCAACGTTGCATAAGGATCAACAGCTGCCGCTTGCATGCTGCCAGCCGCATTGACCGCCGTCGGTGAGAACAACCAGACAACACCAATGCCAACTGCCATCAAGCCCAAAACAGCATTGAAACCGTTCAAGCCCAGCACAAGATCACGAGTAGCCTTTGTGGGGGCTTTATCGCGCTCACGCAGAAAAACAATCACGGCGGGGACAACAGGTATCAGACCTACAAGTATTGCAATAATCAATATCATTGGTTAACTCCTTGAAATATGGTTTTATATTCTTATAAGGTAATTATTTTCGAAATCCAATTTTTATTTCAATTACTCTTCCTGCACAGGTTTCAACGTCAGCGGCTCAAAGCGCATTCCGCCACCTGTAAAGAACTTGCTGAAAAATTCATAATACGAAAGACGCATGGTTTGAATACCGACGATCAAGCCTTCAAAACCAATGATGAACACGTTACCCAGAACAATCGTAATCCAATAACCAATGCCACCTTCTTCGCCTCCACCTGCCAATACAGCCAGAATAAAAATCGCCTGACTCAAACCGCCATGTGCCACCGCAAAAGCGCCCACACGCACATAGGAAAGAGTGTTGCTCAACATGCTGATTATGACTTCAAACAATTCAACCCCAGCCTGGATCAGATAAGTGCCAATGCCGCCGCTATCAATCAGAGGTCTGTGACCTTCCACAAGATGAATAAACACCTCAGAGAACATCACTCCCAGGCCAGATGCAATTGCAAGCGCTAAAAACACAGTTGGTGAAACGGGCAAAATACCAAAGGTTGCGCCGCCAAATCCCAAAAGCGACAAATACAATACAAATCCGGCAATGCCATTATGCCCGAACAACAAATGCCCTCGTTCGCGGGATACGGCAAAGTTGAAAATGCCGATCATGTAAGCCAGGATCAGCAATACCACGCCTGCGCCAACAGCAACCATGAGAACATCCATGATGTGGTGAATCGGGCTTAACCAGATCGGCTCCAGCGTCATACCAAAAATATGGACATCTTCCTCGAAGCCAAAAATACTGCCGTAGAAGAATCCAAACAAAGTGGCTGATATTCCGCACAAGAAAACTACACCACCCAAACCTGACATTCCGCTCAAAGCCTTTACTTTCTTGCTCGCCATAAGATATCCGAGCACCGCCAGCACCAACCCCTGCCCTATATCACCAAACATCGCGCCAAATAAAAACGGGAACATGAATACGATCAACCAGGTTGGATCCAATTCACCATAACGGGGGCGCGCATAGGTATTGACCAGCATCTGGAATGGTTTCAGAAATTTCGAGTTTTCCAGGGCAACGGGAACGTTTGAGTTATGTCCGCTGCGTGTGGTCGGCAATGTTTCAATTAGGATTTCTTTGGACGCTGTTTTGAGTCGTTGAGTCAGGCTTTCCAAATCGTCACTTTGCACCCACCCCGTGACTACATAAGTATAACGAAGCTGCCCAAACCGCACGATCGCATCAGAGAGTACCCGGCTGGTGTGTGATTGCCAAAGCAAATCTCTCAACTCTTGTTTTAGTGTCTCAGCCATGCCGGCAAGTTTTTTGTTCAATTCATCAATGGTACGTTGTGTATTTTCGATTGTTCTGTGAAGCGAATCGATAATTTTTGCGGGCGTACCTTGATAATCATTGGGCAGGCTCAAAGGATCCAAGTAGGCACTGCGAGCGGCGCGTTCTAAAACGTCAGAGTTGGCTTTTGTCCCCGCAAGCCAGACAACAGGCCTGTTTGAGTCTGATCGCAGAGTCAAAAAAACGTTGGGGACTCGCGCCAGACTCGTCTGTAATCGATCCACATTTGCAGTGGGCATGACTCCGAGCATTGAGTACAAATAACGCGAATTGCGCAATGAACTAATATCGAGATCAATATCAGCAACAGGCTCCAATTGGCGGAGCGTGCTTTCATGCTGCTCCATTTGCTTCCGCTCACTGGTGAGTTGATCACTGACCTGTTTGACCTCTTCTTCGATTTGATCCACAAGCGGTCGAATATTATCAATTTCGACCATCGCATCAAATTCAGAGGAGGGAGGCTGTCCCTCATCAATTCCCAAAGACTGCATCACAATCTGAACCCGTCGTTCCAACACGGAATAAGCTGAGGCTTGTTCCTGCCAGGTATTGGCAGAACCAGATGCCACCCCCGGATGATGGCTGTCAGTTTGGTGAAAAACACCGTAATTGCTTAATACCCTGGTCACACCCAGAAGGTCCTTGGAGGGGACGATCAGTTCTATTTCGGTCATTGCTTTTGGGAAGAACATGGTTTCTCCAGTTTATAATAACAAGATGCTTTTCTTCTCAGGTGTGCATTTGAATAACCATGTTTATGATGCAAGCGGACTTAACAAATAGGGGCGGAATTTTTCATCAGCCATTTGTGAAGACTTGGCTTCAATCAACACGGTTAAATCCTGGATTTCCAGATCGCTTAAAACAAGAAAAGCCAGCGGTAAGCCAATATGAAATGGGTTACCAAGGAAGGCCGCCAGACATTGCTTCATGATATGCCGTTTCAGCTGTTGTTCGAGTTGAGGCAGACCGCTGCGCGGCTCCTCAAGAAGCGTATTCACATCGGGTATTTCGGGATAAACCCGCGATACAACAGCGGCAAGATCGGCGCCCGCGGCAATCGCGCGAACATCCGCGTCACGGACGTGATAGCCAAACGGCAGGGTGTAGTTGATCAATTCTTCTTCTGAAAGCTGGTGATACACCCGGTAGCGAATAACCCACATCAGATTATTCATATCCATCAATGACCCTACAACGCGCAATGCCTGATACCGGTCCTGGCCCTGCAATCTTTTGGCTTCCTGCCACAATTGCCGCCAATAATATAAGTCTAGTGCTACTTCGAGTGGAAAAAGATTTTGTTCAGCGCTGTAACGCTTCATCGCAAAAGAAAGCGTTTCATAATACATCGTACCCTGCAACAATTCGACCGCGGCGGATACATTTCCTGCCTCCACCATGGCCTGTGCCGGCAAAACGGTCATTGATCCCATTGGAAATAGAACGCCGCTCACCCGTTCCCAGGAGGGATCCGTTACAACACCCCGCAGCACAGCCTTGAGGTTTTGTACTTCAAAATATCGGTAAAGTTGCTTGAGAATTGGGCGGGCATGTTCAGGCGCCATATGAATGACGCTGTAATAGAAATCAGCCAAACGCCCTTTTATTTGTAAATCCACCCTGCCAGGAGTCAATTCCCTATCTTTCAAATTTTCAAGATAAGGACCATAGGCTGTAAGTTTGAGCTGGGCAATTAGAGATGAAAAGTCCGGCGTATCACTCAGCCTCGCCATGTCCTGCGGGCTTAGCAGGGACGAGTACATTGCCCGCACTCGCGCACTAATAGCCGCATACCCGGAAACGCCGCTTGCAGCCATGGGCTACTCTTTACCGATCACACGATCCAGGATGTAGTTGACTGCCCGGTCAAAATTACTCATTGCCAGGGCTTCGGTTTCGCTGTTTTTCTTCCCCGCCTCGAGCAAAATCCGGGCAGTTTCTTCCTTTGCCTGAGCATTGGCAACAAGCTGGCGAGCTTCTGCTTGGGCGCCAACCCGAGCTTTTTCTAGCAGTGCCTGAGATTCTTGCTCCGCCGAAATTGGCAATTGTTGGGCTTCACGGATGGCTAACTCATGTATTTCCTGTGCTCGTCTTTCGATTTCAAGAACTTGCTGGATCCGATTTTCATTCATGAAAATTTCGCCTCGCCAAGAATTTTTGTTTAATGATCTCAATTGTAAAGGATAACCACCAGACAAACAAGGTCTAAATAGGTGTTAATAAAAAATTGTACAAACTGGCATTTTTTTATTTGAAGGATAAATAATAAAAAAGAGTTCTGGCAAACTTACTGCCAAAACTCTTTGTGTGTAATCTTATCTAAAACAACTTATTTTAAAGTCTGACGAAGTCCTTCAAGTTTTCCGGCGACAGAGCCATCAAGCACTTTGTCACCAACCTTGATGACCAGGCCGCCAAGAATGGACGGGTCCACGCGAAAGTCAACAGCCTTCGCGCCAACCTTTTGGAGGACACTCATTTTAACGGTTTCCTGCTCCTTATCGTTGAGCGGTAATGCGCTGGTGACCTCGGCAGATTCGCCTTTGAAACCAGCATCATCAAGAACGACTACTTTACCAGATTTAACGCCAGAGAAGAATTCATCAATCAAAGCATGCTGCTTCTTCTCATCAAGCACTTCGCCGACAAGTTTGTTGGCGGCGGCAAGCGCGAGAGCAGCCACCTGACCGCGCAAATCGCCAAGAATACGATTTCGCTCAAGTTCAGCTTCAGCCATGGCAACTTCGCGAGCTTTGGCAGCTTCTGCTTCGGCAGCGGCTTTTACATCTTTCCCTGCGGATGCGGCGCGCTCAGTTGCCTCGCGGACCACCTTGCCAGCTTCGGCTTGCGCATCAGCAAGGATTTTAGCCGCATCTTTTTCAGCGTCCTTACGGGCTTCTGCGGCTACGCGAGCATCTTCCAAGCCTTGGGCGATGGTGTTGCGGCGTTTTTCCAACAAACCCAGGATGGGTTTGTAGACCCACACGCGTAGAACCACAAACAAAATCAGAAAATTGAAAATCTGGAGCAACAGGTAGCCCAGGTTGAGACCTAATTTATCCAAAGTATCATCCTCCGTGTTCGATTAAAAGACAAACAGGACCAGGAGCGCGATCACCAGACAGTAAATTGCGACTGCTTCAGCGAAAGCGATACCAAGGATCATATTGGTCTGAATGGTACCGGTAACATCAGGGTTGCGGCTCATGGCCTGCACAGCACCGCCGGTAACAATGCCAATCCCCACACCCGCACCAATAGTCCCAATCATTGCCAAACCGGCCCCAATGAGTTTTGCTGCCAACACAATATCACCAGTCATGTTAGAAAACCTCCTTCGAGAATTCTGTATTCATTATATTAGTCTCCTTAGCATATATTGTTATATTTCGTGGACTTCCGCATCCGAGTTAGCGTGCTCTTCATTATGGTGCCCAACGGTGGCCTGAGCCATAAAAGTCATCGTCAACATGCCAAAAACGATGGCCTGGATCAAACCGACAAAGAACTCCAACATCAGAAATCCGACCTGAAAAAAGCCCAGGCCGCCTGCGCCAAGCAGGGAGCCGATGACGAACAAAAGCACCGAACCTGCAAAAATGTTCCCAAAGAGACGGAAGGCAAATGAAAGCACCTTTGAAAACTCGGAGACCAATTCAAGCAGACCGACGCCAAAGTCAATCAAACCAAAAATAGGCTTGCTGAAAAAGGTTTTGACGTTCCAGAACTTGGTGAGATACCCGAGTCCCTGCGAACGGAACCCTGCCACCTGCACCATAACGACTGCGATCAATGCCAGCGCAACAGTGAAATTCAAATCGGTGGAAAGCACGCGAACGAAAGGAATCACCCCCATCAATTCGGCGCTCTCACCATGTGCGGTCTCTTCCCCCTCAGCGGGGTTCACGATTGTACTGGCAAAGCCCAAATCTTCCACAGCATAGCCATGTTCAGAATGGTGGAGCCAGCCAATGGAATCTACACCAGGGACGAGTTCGGTCCAGTTGACCACCAGCACAAGCAGGGTGATGGTAGCGAACCAGGGAAAGATGAATTTCGCCCACTTTCCAGCTGTACCTGCTGTAAGATCATACAGAACATCCAGCAGAGCCTCGACAGCCGCTGGGAAACCTTTCAACACCGGCATGCCGCTCTTGACGGAACGATATACGCCAAAACCGATCAACAACAGGATTACGTCAGCGATCAACATCGCCAGCATGGTGTTGGTAAAGTGGAAATCCTGACCTGCAAACTGGAACAGCGGCATACTGGTCAGCGGTTCGGGCGGCAACTGCACATGCGGCTGGATGGGCGGATATTTACCAGCAGCAAATGCGCCCAGCACAATGAACAGCAACACAAACCAGCGGTTCACCCCCCAGCGCCAACCCTTCATGATTTTTTCAGTCACTATCGAAGTCCTCCTTGGGAGTCGACATTTCTGTCTTATTTGGTATAGGTTTAATACGGTCAGTGGCAGCCTTCGCCGCACGATACATCAGAAAGAGAGTCACCGGCACACTGCCGAGCAAAAATACAACAGTAAACAAAGGGCGTGAATCGAGATATTTATCCAACCAAAGTCCGCCAAATAGGGCAAGCAGAATAACCACCAAGGCCAAACACCCGACCTGCCCGACCATCACAGTCAAAACAGTGTTTATTGCTTTCTGTTGTTCATCCTTCGATTGTGTCATGTCGCACGATTATAACTGACAGGTCAAAGGGATGTCAAACGGAAATCAAAAATCGATTAGGATGTCTGCCATCCAACCGCGCCGCTCCTTTTCAACGCCTCTTCTCTGGACTTTGACCTGATTTTGCTTTCGAAAATATTTTCTGCACTATATCAATGACAATGGACGATAGACCTTAGACCATTGTCAACCGTCCATCGTCAGATTTACCTAGAACAAATTCAACGCCGCGGCGTCAGACCAACTGAACCACGGAGCGAACACAGTGCCGACCAAAATCACGCCGAGCGCCAACACAGCCAACGCAATTGCATACGGACGAGTCAACGGGATGGGGTGATTCTCTTCATCTTCATTCGGCATACGATAAAGGTAAACAAATTTCATCGCGTTGAGATAGTAGTACACACCGATGATGGAGTTAAGGATACCTACAATGACCAACCACGTGTAACCTGATTGCACACCCGCGGCAAAGACAAATACCTTCGCCACGAAACCACCGAAAGGCGGCATACCCGTAAGCGATAGAAACGCAGCCAGCATCATCAACGCCAGCCAGGGATTACGTCGGCTCATGCCTGCGTAGTCTTTAATATCATCGAGCCCAGTCACACGGCTGAATGCCATGACCACACCGAAGGCGAGCAAATTGGTAACGATATA
>DATEDD010000097.1:0-4470 GCA_035286565.1 Anaerolineales bacterium | reverse complement strand
GATTTGTGGTGGAAGCATGGCATCCAAACCGTGATGCAGAAAAGCATGAGTCTGCCCGCCACAGATTTCCATGATGACCCAGTTTTTGGTCACGATGGATTTTATTTCGCGGAGAAGCGACTTTACTTTGGCAGGGTCACGGTATTCGTCAAGATATTTCATATGATTTGTTATGTCACTCTGAGGGAGCGTTCTTTGCGACCGAAGAGTCTCATCCGCTGTGTTAGTGATCCTTCGCTTCTCTCAGGATGACATGCCTGATGTATTTATTTCATTCTCAAACTCCGCCACCTCTTTGATCAGTTTCAAGGTTTCCTGCGCCTCCTCTTCATCCATTAAACTAATCGCAAAGCCAACATGGATGAGAGCGTAATCCCCGACTTTGGATTCGGGCGTATACGCAAGGCAGATTTCCTTGGCAATACCGCCAAAGTCAATTTTTGCCATGCGAAGAGAATCCTTTTGGTAGATCTCAGTTATTTTTCCTGGAATGGCTAGGCACATCACTTCCTCACTTTACAACTCTGGAGTCGGACAGCTTGCTGTCCGACTTTGCAGGAGAAAGCTCCTGCACTCCAGAATAATGGTTTGCGACCACAGCCTGACCTAAAGCCAACCCCCCATCATTGGTTGGGACTTGTTTGTGGAAATACACGATAAAGCCTTCCTGTTCCAACCCATCGCGCACAAGGTTAAGCAAAATCTGGTTTTGCCAAACTCCACCTGAAAGCGCGACTTCGTTCAGGTTTGTTTTGGTTCTCACACGTTTACTTATGTCAACTGCAATTTCGGCAATCGTTTTATGAAAGCGCGCTCCGATCATGCCAGCGGATTCTTTTCCGCGCACATCCTCGATGATTGAATTAAGTAATTCTTTCAAGCGAATCATGTCACCCTGAGCGCTGTGAAGGGTCTCTGTTTTCGTTTGCAAGAGACTCTTCTGTTGCTCCGCTGTTCCAGAGTGACATACTTCAATAAAATATGGATATGCCTTTGCAGATGAAACAAACGGTTTTGACAGCACTTCCATTTCAATGGCAGCTTGTGCTTCATACGTGACATCTGTGCGAACGCCAATGAGACTTGCCACTGCATCGAAGAGGCGCCCCATCGAAGATGTGAGCGGCGCGTTGAGTTTCTTGTCTACTTGTTGTTTAACGATTTCGATGGCTTGCTTGTCAATATTTTTCAAGAACGGTAAATCATCGAGTTCAATGTTAAGAGCGTGAGCGTATCCCACTGCAATTCTCCAGGGATGGCGGATGGCAGAGTCACTGCCGGGGAGGGGTAAATATTCAAGGTGAGCGAACCGCTCAAAGTCCGTGTAAGAGGCGAGTAATACTTCCCCGCCCCAGATCGCTCCATCTGTTCCATATCCAGTTCCATCGAATGAGAGACCGATCAATTGCCTGTTATCCAAACCATTATCCGCCATGCAGGAGGCGATATGCGCGTGATGATGTTGGACTCCAACCTGCTGGTTGTCCGAACGTTTTGCATATTGCGTGGTGAAATAATTGGGATGCAGATCGTGAGCCAAGATCTCAGGTTGCACGCGGAAAATATGTGAAAGATGTTGAATGCCTTGCTCGAACGATTCGTATGTTTCGGCATTTTCCATATCCCCGATGTGATGACTGAGAAAAGCATAACGATCACGTGCAAGACAAAAAGTATTCTTGAGTTCGCCGCCCAGCGCCAGTGTGGGTTTGACTTCGAACAGGAGGTGAATGGGATAAGGAGCATAGCCACGTGAACGGCGGAGGAAGACCATGGACGATGGACGATTGACCGTGGCTTTCTTTATATGGTCAATCGTTTGTGGCCTATGGTCGATCTTTACAACCGAATCATCACTGCGTATGTGAATATCACGATTGTGTAGAAGGAACGCATCTGCAAGAGACGAAAGTCGTTGAAGCGCATCCAGATTGTCGGTGGCAATAGGTTCTTCGCTGAAGTTGGCGCTTGTCATAATCAAAACTGGCGGAACAGGTTCCTTCATCAACACGGGATCAATTTGATTTATTAGGAGATGATGCAATGGTGTATATGGCAACATCACTCCAAGAGTATCCATATTGGGGGCGATTGCATCACAGACCCTAAAGGTTTCTGAGACCTTAAGGGTCTTCTTTGTTAGAAGAACAATTGGTTTTACGTGACTCGTCAATAGATCGCGCTCGCCATTATTAACTTTACAAATTGATTTTATTGTTTCCAAATCCGAAGCCATGAGCGCAAATGGCTTGCCCACACGCCCTTTACGAAGGCGCAATTCTTCGACCGCTAATAAATTTGACGCGTCACATGCAAGATGGAATCCTCCTAATCCTTTTATTGCAATAATATGTCCTTCACGCAGCAAGCGGCGGGTTTTTAAAATGGCAGAAGTGCGATATTCGATGGTGGATATTTGGGATTCGGGAGTCGTGATTAAGAATTTGTTTGATAGGTTTTCCACTCCCGATTCCCGCTTTCCAATTGCTGCTTTCCGCAATTCAACAAACGGACCGCACTGCGGACATGCAACAGGCTGAGCATGGAAACGCCTGTCCAATGGGTTATCATATTCGGCGCGGCAGAGATCGCATAGCGGGAAATCCGCCATCGTGGTGTTTGGGCGGTCATAAGGAATATCTTTTATGATCGTGAAGCGCGGTCCGCAATTCGTACAGTTGATGAATGGATGGAGATAACGCCTGTCATTTGGGTCGAACAACTCACGCTCACAATCGGGACAAAGGGCTGTATCGGGGGAAATGGGTTGGTATTCACCTATGATACAAGTCGAAGGTCGGATGTCGAAAGTGGAATATTCGAAGTCCGGCGATTCGGCTTGTACGGTGATGGAATCAATTATTGCCAGCGGAGGCGCTTCAATTGCAAGACTATGTATAAAACTTTCGACCTTTGACTTTTGACCCTGTACTTCGATCTCCACTCCGCCCGATGTGTTGCACACCCAGCCACAGAGACCCAGCCGCATTGCCAGTCCGTACACGAACGGACGGAACCCGACCCCCTGGACAACGCCTGTGACAGAAATATGTTTTGCCATAACTATGTTGTTAATAAGCTCTCGCTGCCGTCCCCGGCGGCGAGGACGCCGCCTTCAGCAGACTCTTCCACATCAATACTTTCGATCTTGACATCATCTCCGCTAATTAATTTCAAACGATGACTCTGGCAGGACGGACATAATATGATCTCTTCCTTGGGATGAAAAACCGTGTCACATTCAAGACACTTCATTTCCGCATCCACGTATTGGAAATGTAATTTTGCTTCCTGCGCAAGTGTGCCTTTGGCGAGATCATCCCAATAAAATTGGATCGACTCTTCGCGTTCATCTGAGAGTTGGCCGATCAGCAAATTTACTTGCAGGAGCTTCTTCGCGCCGGCATTTTTCAACGCAATATCGAGAATATTTTGGGTGAGGGAAAGTTCGTGCATATCTACCTTAAACGTACCCCCTTTAGTGATCATATCCAAGATGGAGAAAGTCACCCCTGGGAATGATTTTCTTCTCGATTATCCTACCGCCTGTTTCAACAGATCAAGTACAACACCTGCCGCAAATGGAATTGCCTCTGCAACAGGCGGTGAAAGTTCCTCACTGAAATCATAGATTCTCCTGGTCGCAATTCCCACGATCTCAATATCATCCGGCAGTGGCGCGCCCATGGACCTGCCCAATTCAATCGCATTTTGCAGGGAGGTATCATGCGCGCTGGTCGTATGAAAAGCGGAATAATTTGGCAAGTCGCTTAACTTCAAAACCAATATCGAACCAACCGGCTCATCCAATGCAAACGCGTCAATCAGAATGGCGCGGTCATAGCCAACGAGATGTTCCATCAAACTGAGGCCGCCGAGCGAGAGGCAAACGACATCCACCGCTTGACTCCCCTCTCCCTTTGGGAGAGGGGCCGGGGGTGAGGTTAGTTGCCGTTTCACTTCCTCCGCGACTCTCCACCCGACGCCATCATCGCCAAGAATGGGATTGCCCAACCCAATCACTAATGTCTTCATGACGACAGCCTCGCTTCTTTCCAAGCCTCAGTCTGTTCCCGTTTAGCAATATTGTTTCAACACTTTTACAGGATTCCCATCCACATCATGGATGGTGATCTGCAATGGCATTTGACCCGGCAGTGAATGGGTCGCGCAACCGAAGCATGGATCATAGGCGCGGAACGCCATCTCCACCATGTTGAGCAAACCTTCATTCACATTGCCATCCTTGATGAGACTTGTTGCGGCCTTGTGGGTGGACATTTGGATCGGCGCATAGTTGTTGGTGGTGCCAACGATGAGATTCACCTTGGTAACGACGCCCCGTTCATCGGTCCAGTAGTGATGCGTGAGGGTGCCGCGCGGCGCCTCGACGATGCCCACCCCTTCCGTCGGAGTCTGAGTCGGCCTGGTGTGTACATTCGGTGATGTGATCTCAGGATCAGCCACCAG
>DATEDD010000096.1:0-4913 GCA_035286565.1 Anaerolineales bacterium | reverse complement strand
TATATCTATCCTGACGGCATGGTGATTTGAATTCGCCGGACTGGGATGGGGTCTTTGGTTATTGGAAGTAAACAAAGGAAGAAAACGGGCATTTGCTTCATTAGGTTATTTCTTAAGCAATAACACGAACTACATCAAGCCGTTACTATTTATGTTGCCTCTATTCTACACCTTTTTGATGGATGACGCATTAAAAAATTTGTAAAAAATATTAACCTGCGTGACGCGCTTTTAGGTCAATTGGCAGCAGCGCGGCGTAGATGAAATCGGCGGTGGGAGTGGGAACGCCCAGTTCGCGCCCCTTGCGCCCGATCACGCCGATCATTGCTTCAATCTCGGTCCTGTGGCTCGTCTCCACATCCAGTTGCATCGAGGCTTTTATGTGCGGCGCGGCGTTATCCATGAATGCCAGCGACTTTTGCACAACATCCGCATCAAGCGCGACACCCTGCGCCCTCGCCACTGCTTCGACCTCCTTCATCAAACTAATGATTATGGCACGCGCCTCTGGCACGGCGCGGTACTCTCCCATTGGCAGTCGCGTTAGCGCGCCTAGTCCGCTGGCGGCAGAGATAAAAACCAGCTTTGCCCATAGCGCTTTGTGAATGTCTTGAGTGATTTCGGCAGTGATACCGGTCTCTTTGAGCGCCTTTTCAATGGACTGCGTGCGTGCTGAAATGGATCCATCCAATTCGCCAAAGACAACGCGACGGAACTGAGACACCTGTTTTATCACTCCTGGTGATTCGATTGCCGATGAAATCTGGGTTATGCCTCCCAAAACATGCTCCATTCCGACCACCTCCCCGATTCGCTCCGCGGCGTCAATTCCATTTTGCAGACTCAGCACAGTTGTCTGCGCTCCGACCAGCGGAGTCATTGTCCGCGCCACCGATTCTGTGTCATAGGTCTTGACGCATACCAGCACAAGATCCACTGGGTCTACTTCCGTAGGATCCGCAACCGCTGCGGCAGGCGAGACGATGAAATCGCCGTGAATGCTTTTGATCTGCAAACCATTTTTCTGAATGGCTTGTAAATGTGCTCCGCGCGCGATGAACGTCACCTCATGACCCTGCTTGGCCAGCAGTCCGCCGTAATATCCGCCTACTCCGCCTGTACCCATGATTGCGATTTTCATTTGGTTTTCTCCTTTATGTAGACACGTATTCATGAACTGTCTACCCATTATATTATCTCGATTTTTGTATTCCACACATCTCCATCCGACCAATTGGCTTCCACCCATTTTGCCACATTTCCCAAAGCGGATTGTAAGAAGGCGTGGTCGTTTCCGATCATGGCGCAGGCGATGACCGCCTCCTGCCATTTGTCCTGCAAATCCATCTCCGCTACGGAGACGTTGAACTCGCGATGCAGGCGCGAGATGAGCGGCTTGATCCCTCCGCGCTTTTCTTTGAGGGAGGCGCAAGTGGGAAGGTGCAGGTGGATGGTGAGAATTGCGAGCATATTATTCTGATTTTAGTGAATCAAGAAATTGACGCGCTGTTTGAATAATGATGTTTTGATATTTGCCCAAATTCAACAAGTGATTATCTCCGCTAATGATAATTTCCGCTTCGCCTTCCAATGCAATCGCCAGAAACTTCTCGTCATCGGGGTCTTGCGGAATGGCGCCGGATACATTCATTTGACCCGGAACTTGTATGGCGTCTGTTCGTAAAAGATGAATCACAGACTCTGTTTGTTCTTTGGTAATGGCGTATTTGCCTGTTGCGAATAATTCATCCAAAACACGCTGTATTTCAAGGGTCGCTGCCTCGCAGGTGATTACCAAAAAAATTCTTTCGCGCCATGCGTCTATTATTTTGGCGGGCGTCCCGTTTTTTGAGAGCAGCGCGCTGACAAAGATGTTTGTATCAAGGACGACGCGCCGCATTTTGTTTCCTCACCTTTTTTATGGCTTGGGCGACATCCCGCTCAATTTCTTCAGGAGTAAAGTTTGCCTGGACCGCGCGTATTTTCTCCACGATCTGGAATCGCGCTTCGCGTTCGGCGATCATTTGCTCGTACATCTCGATTGGGATAAGCGCAGCCATTGGTTTGCCGGAACGTTCCACCACGGCAATATCGCCCCCAAAGCCAACCTTGCCGAGTATTTCCGCAAATCTCTGGCGTATATCTCTTGCGCCGATAAGTATGGTCATTTCTGCCTCCAGTTTGAAATAATGTTCATTGTGTACATAGTGGGCATTATCGGCGTTTTGCGCAGTTTTGTCAATTGTGTTTTACGAATTGCCGATTACGTCTTACAATCCCTCGCATGGATATAGAAACTTCCTATAACACAGCCCTCGATTACCTCTACTCTTTCGTGGATTATAGCCTTAAACATTCCTCCGAACTCGCCAAGGCGGATTTCAACCTTGACCGTATGTTTGCGTTGATGGAGTCGCTGGGCAACCCGCAGAATAAGTATCCCATCATTCATGTGGCGGGGACGAAGGGGAAGGGGTCAACTTCTGCGTTGTGTGCATCCGCTTTGCAGGCGGCGGGATATACGGTTGGGTTATATACCTCGCCGCACTTGCTGGATTACACAGAGCGAATTCAAATCAATGGCGAGCCGATCTCACATGAGCAGTTGGTTGAATTGGTGGAGGAGATCAAGCCGTTTGTTGCAGAGATCGAAAAACTGACCACGTTTGAGATTACCACGGCGTTAGCATTTATGGCATTTTCAAAATATGGCATCAATGCGGCGGTGTTTGAAGTGGGACTGGGCGGGCGGCTTGACGCGACCAATATTGTCATACCGAAGGTTTCGGTCATTACTTCATTGTCATATGATCATATGGCTGTGCTTGGGAATACGCTGGCTTTGATCGCGGGGGAGAAGGCGGGTATTATCAAACAAAACGTGCCTGTGGTTTCCTCCCCACAAACGGATGAAGCCCTCGAAGTTTTGAAGCGTGCAGCCAAACTAAAGAATGCGGAGTTAACTCTGGTGGGACGCGACATAAAATTTGAGTTGATCGAGTCGGCTTTGGAAGGGCAGAAGATCAACGTTGAACACTTCGACTTGCTCAGTGCAGCGCGTTTAACGTTTAACGTTCCCTTGCTTGGCTCTCATCAAATCGAAAACGCAGCCACCGCTTATACGGCTCTGAAAGTCAGTGGAATTCCAATAACAGATGAACAGATACAAAAAGGGTTTTCTCAAGTACAATGGCGCGCGCGCTTTGAAGTGGCGCGGCGTGATCCGCCGGTGATCTTTGACTCGGCACACAATCAGGATTCATTTGCCAAATTGAGCGAGACCTTGCAAACGTATTTCCCCGATAAGATGGTCTATCTCATCTTTGGCGCGTCGGAGGATAAGAACATCCCTGGGATGTTTGCAGAGTTGAAACCGAAGATCAGGAAAATTATTATTACGCGCGCCGATCATCCCCGCGCACTTGAGGTGGAAAAAATTCAAGAGTTGGCAGAGCAGGCTGGGGCGGAGTCGGAGGCGATTATCCCGGTCAGTGATGCATTGGTGCGAGCGCTCGAATTGTCGTCAAAAGATGGTAGCATTGTATTATCCGCCGGCTCGATGTTTGTGACAGCGGAAGTGATGAAAGAATGGAAAGTATTGAATGAGTCAACCCAATTGGAATGAATCCGAAGATAATTTTGACCTGACGCTCTCGCAACGCACCGAGGAACTCTATCGTATTCCGAGCATGGAACCAAAAGCCGATGGCTTGATCGAGGCGGCTGTTTTGCCGTTGCGTGACATGGTTATTTTTCCTCGCATGGTTTCGCCGATCTTTGTCGGACGCGAGCCCTCCATACTGGCAGTGCAGGGGGCGCATCACAAAGAACAAACCGTGATCGGTTTAACGCAAAGGGATCCCGAACTGGACGAACCAGGCGCGGATGACTTTTTGCCGATTGGCGTGGAGATGGCGGTTGGGCGTTTGCTGAGTATGCCGGATGGCTCACACTCCGCACTTGTGCAGGGACGGCGGCGCGTGGAGATCGTGGAATTCATACAGTTGAAGCCATATATTAAAGTGCGCGCCCGCGTGACCCATGAACCGCAAACCGCAGACAGGCAAACACAGGCATTGATGCGCTCTGCGTTGAGTCTGTTTGAGCGTTGCGTGCAACTCGATCGTTCAATTCCGGAAGAGGCGCATTTATTTGCGTTGAATATTTCCGAACCCGGCTGGCTGACCGATATGATCGCCACGTCGCTTTCATTGACTTACGAAGCCAAGCTGCGTTTGCTGCTGCTGGTTGATCCGAAAACGCGTCTGGGGCAATTGAACAGTCTGCTGGCGCAGGAAGTGGATGTGCTTGAACTTGAAGATGAGATCCACTCGCGTGTGCAGAATGAAGTGGATAAAAGCCAGCGAGAGTTTTATTTGCGCGAGCAGATGAAGCAGATCCAAAATGAATTGGGCGAAGGTGATATTTTCACGCGCGATGCTTCGGATCTAAAGAAAAAAGTGGATGCGGCTAATCTTCCTGAAGAAGCGAAGAAGGTTGCGTTGAAGGAATTGGAGCGCCTCAATCAAATGTCGCCGATGGCGCCTGAGGTGGGTATTATCCGCACGTATATTGATTGGATCATTGACCTGCCGTGGAATAATTCCACGCCTGATAATTTGGATGTAAGAAACGCAGCAAAAATCCTGGAGCGCGATCATTATGGTTTGAAGAAAGCCAAGGAAAGAATTCTGGAATATATTGCTGTGCGTTCCTTGAAACCAAAAAAGGAACGCCAGCCGATTTTATGTTTTGTGGGCCCGCCCGGCGTGGGTAAAACCTCCCTGGGTCGTTCCATTGCGGATGCGCTTGGGCGCAAATTTGTGCGTGTCTCACTTGGCGGCGTGCGCGACGAAGCGGAAATTCGCGGACATCGCCGCACCTACATCGGTGCATTGCCCGGGCGGATCATT
>DATEDD010000095.1:0-8134 GCA_035286565.1 Anaerolineales bacterium | reverse complement strand
TCTTGCATTTCAGTATCCCGTTGCCATCCCTGGCGTGACTGTTGCCAATTTCCTGCGCACAGCCATCAATTCCCGCCGCCACGCAGCAAACCCTGAAGATAAGGGCATGCCCATCCCCGAATTCCGCAAGATGCTCAAGGAAAAGATGGACATGCTCAAGATGGATCATGCCTTTGCGGGCCGCTATCTCAATGACGGTTTCTCAGGCGGCGAAAAGAAGCGCGCTGAAATATTGCAGTTGGCCACCCTAAAACCAGAGATTGCCATCCTGGATGAAACCGACTCAGGTTTGGACATTGACGCCCTGCGTATCGT
This sequence comes from Anaerolineales bacterium, assembly GCA_035286565.1. Classification (GTDB taxonomy): domain Bacteria; phylum Chloroflexota; class Anaerolineae; order Anaerolineales; family Villigracilaceae; genus Villigracilis. The sequence continues at coordinate 7,819 of DATEDD010000095.1, read as the reverse complement.
CGCAGAAGGCGTCAACGCTCTTTCTGGACCCGAGCTGGGTGTGCTCGTTATCACACATTATCAGCGCTTGTTGAATTACATTAAACCGAACTTCGTCCACATTATGTTGGATGGTCGCATCGTGGAATCGGGCGCGGCTGACTTGGCCCTGCATCTCGAAGACCAGGGCTACGACTGGGTGCGCGAGAAATACGACGCTATGCCCGAAGGGGAAGAGACTACAGCTTAATAGCCTGCAATAATGGGTGCTCGGTTGACACTTAATTATTAGCATCCCTTTGCCCTTACTGTTATAGAAAAACCCGGAGATTCCCATGACTGAAGAAATAAAAACTGACGATACCAGGCTTCTTGATGAAATTGGCGATTACAAATACGGTTTTCATGACCGTGACGATAATTACGTGTTCAAATCCGAACGCGGATTGAGCCGCGAGGTGGTTGAAAACATTTCACGCATGAAGAACGAACCGCAGTGGATGCTCGAATTCCGTCTAAAGGCCCTTGAGCATTATCTGGCGCGCCCGATGCCAAACTGGGGACCCAATCTTGATGAAATAGACTTTGATAATATTTTTTACTATGTCAAGCCGACCGAGAAAAGTGAAAAATCCTGGGACAATGTCCCCGATGATATCAAGAATACTTTCAATAAATTGGGCATTCCCGAAGCCGAGCAAAAATTTTTAGCCGGAGTTGGAGCTCAATATGAGTCTGAGATGGTATACCACTCCATTCTGGAACACCTTGAAAAACAAGGTGTGATCTTCCTTTCGATTGAAGACGGATTGAAACAATACCCCGACTTGTTCCGGGAATATTTTGGCACAGTTATCCCGATCGAAGATAATAAATTTGCCGCACTTAATTCTGCCGTGTGGTCGGGTGGTTCGTTCGTTTATATTCCCAAAGGTGTAAAAGTGGATTTGCCTTTGCAGGCTTATTTCCGCTTGAACACCGCGAATGTCGGTCAGTTTGAACGCACGCTCATTATTGTGGATGAGGGCGCGTCAGTGCATTATGTGGAAGGCTGCACTGCACCCCAATACACCACCAACTCCTTCCACTCGGGGGTGATCGAGATCATCGTTAAGAAGGATGCTCGCTCACGTTATTCAACCATTCAAAACTGGTCAACTAATGTCTTCAATCTCGTCACCCAGCGCGCCAAGGTTTTTGCCAACGCCTCGCATGAATGGGTGGACGCCAACCTCGGCTCGAAGCTGACCATGAAATATCCATCCTGCTTTTTGATGGAACCCGGCGCGCGTGGCGAAATGCTTTCAATGGCATTTGCAGGCCCAGGACAGACCCAGGATGCCGGCTCAAAGATGATGCACTTCGCGCCCAATACCACCAGCAAAATCACATCCAAATCCATTAGCAAGGGCGGCGGACGCGCCTCCTATCGCGGCATGGTTAAGGTCTATAAAGGCGCAAAGGGCGTCAAATCAAATGTAGTTTGCGATGCACTTTTACTTGACCCTAAATCTCGCTCAGATACATACCCGACCATCGAAATAGACGAAGACGATGTCAACATCGGCCACGAAGCCTCCGTCAGTAAAGTGGGTGAGGAGCAACTCTTCTACTTAATGTCGCGCGGACTCAGTCAAGAGGAAGCCACCACCATGGTGGTCTCCGGCTTCATCGAGCCGCTCGTCAAAGAATTGCCGATGGAATACGCGGTCGAAATGAATAGGTTAATTCAATTACAAATGGAAGGGTCAATCGGTTAATGACAAAAGTCAAAGGTTGCAAGTCTTCCAACCTTTGACTTTCAACCTTTGACCCTTGGAGTTTACATGCAAGAAAAACCCAAAGTATCTGTTACTCGAACTCGACGTGATTCTGCCGCGAAGGAATTTTCCTTCACTCAGGCAGATGTCCCCGCAGCGAGCAGTGGTCTCGCCTCTTTCCGTGCCTCGGCCTGGGAGGCCTTCAAAAATTTTTCCCTGCCCGTTACTACGGACGAAGCCTGGCGTCGTACTGATTTACACCTGTTACCCGCGTCCGATTTCAAACTTCCCAAGAAAGATGCGTTTGAAGATTTACCCGTTATCCCCGAAGAATTGCTCAAACCATTAACAGGCGAACAGCACGGCGGACAGATCACCCTGCTTCCCGGCGGTTCACAGATCCAATTGGATGCATCCCTTGCCAGGCAGGGTGTAGTCTTCACTGATTTTCGCACCGCTCAAAAAGATCACGCCAACCTGCTTGCGAAGTTGATCGGTCAGATCGTGAAGCCTGAAGATGGCAAATTTGCCGCGCTTGCTTCTGCTTTGGCTCAAAACGGTGTCTTGCTCTACATACCAAAAAATGTGCAGGTGGAATATCCACTTCACTCTGTTCTTTGGGGACCCGGCGGCGAACTCGCGCATTTCTCACACTTGATTGTCTTTGTAGATGATGGCGCTTCTGTAACTTATGTTCATGAAGCCGCTTCACCGAATGAGACCGGGCACGCCCTGCACGCGGGTGTGGTTGAACTTCATGTCGGCGAAAATGCGAACTTGCGCTTTGTGGAATTACAATCCTGGGGTCGTCATGTCTGGAACTTTTCGCATGAGCGCGCTCGTGTGGAGCGGGGCGGCAATCTCGATTGGATCTTCGGCGCAATTGGCTCACGCCTGACCAAGAACTTCTCAGACCTCGACCTGGCCGGCGAAGGAGCACAGGGACGCATGTCCGGTTTTTATTTCACAGACGGCACCCAGCACCTTGATCATGATACCCAGCAGAATCACCTTGCTCCGCATACCACCAGCGACTTGCTTTTTAAAGGAGCATTGAAGGGTAAAAGCCGTTCTGTCTGGCAGGGCATGATCTACGTTGCCCCTAACGCGCAGAAGACGGACGGCTACCAAGCCAACCGCAACCTTGTCCTGGATGACCAGGCGCGTGCAGATTCGATTCCTGGCCTGGAAATCCTCGCAGACGACGTCCGCTGTACACATGGAGCAACCGTGGGTAAACTGGAACTGGAACCGCTTTTCTATCTAAAGAGTCGTGGTATCCCGCAGCGAGAAGCGGAACAATTGGTCGTTGAAGGTTTCTTCGACCCGATCATGCAGCGCATCCCATTTGAAGGTGTGCGTGAAAGATTCCAACAGGCAATTCAGGATAAGTTATCCACAAGGGCATGAACCCGGCACGCCTGGAAATTGCATGTCTTTTTTTAGGTGGAATAAATTTACAACGTAGGACCAAGTCCATGGCGGGGAGCATGTAAAGGTTAATTAAGAGGCGGAGGGCGTCTCTAGAATCAAGATAGGATGTGTGTTATGGCAGTCAAATCAAAAGCGAAACCCAAACTGAAGTCAAAAACCAAAGTGAAGGCAAAGGCAACAGCGAAACCCAAGCTGAAGTTAAAAACCAAAGTGAAGGCAAAGGCAAAAGTCAGATCCAAGGTGGCGGTAAAGGCAAAGCCGGCCAGAAAATTAACCTCCAAGCCAAAAGTTAAGGCAAAGATTTTGAAAAAACCAAATGCAAAGCTGGATGTGAAAGCCAGTTCTAAAAACGCATTGGAAGCCAGGGCACATGCCCAGTCCATTGTCGAAAAAATGCCGGAAAAAATTTCAGCAAGAAAGGCAGCCAAAACCGTCATTACCGTGGTAAAACGGGCGGGGTCGCCTTTGGTTGAACGCCGCAAACCGATCAAGCGTTCCTTGCGTGTCAATCAATTTGCCTTCATGAGAGCGCCCGGCCTTGACCATGCCTTTGAAGTGGGCGGCTCAGTTGAAGTTTTTTGTGACCATGAAAAGAGCCGGGAGCGGATACGTGGTTGGTTAAAAGGCATCGTGGTGCAGGTGGATAATAAAATGGTAGCGGTACAGTTCCGCTCAAATGTATATCTCACTGAGGGCTGGATGGTGCCGGATCGAATCCTTTGGTACCCACTGGGCTCAGAACATATTCGCGCTGTGCCGGGCAAGAAACCGGTGGTAAAAAAAGAATTCATCCCTGAATATTAGTGGGTGGGTATAGCGGTATACCCGTAATTACTTGCTTACGTGTATACCGCTATACGTGTTTACATGTTTACTCACGCCATGAAACTAAACATCACAGAAATCCGAAAAGACTTTCCGATCCTGGAACGCGAAACCCGCAAGGGTGTCCGCGTGGTTTATTTGGATTCAACCGCCACTTCGCAGAAACCCTTGCAGGTGATTGAAGCGATGAATGATTATTACCGCCGCTCGAATGCGAACATCCACCGCGGTGTACACACGCTTGCTGAAGAAGCTACTTCGATGTACGAAGGCGCGCGCGAAAAGATAGCCAGATTTGTCAATGCTACCTCGGCGCGCGAGATCATTTACACGCGCAACACGACCGAGTCGATCAACCTGGTAGCTTATAGCTGGGCGCGCGCGAATTTGAAAGCGGGCGATCTCGTTATTTTGACCGAGATGGAGCATCACAGCAACCTCGTTCCCTGGCATATGCTGCAAATGGAACGCGGCATTGAATTGGATTTCATCCCAGTCACACAGGATGGTTTGCTCGACCTTGAGACCTACAAAGCGCTTCTTGACCGCCGCCCTAAACTGGTCTCGTTTACGCACATGTCCAACGTGCTGGGCACGATCAACCCCGCGGCCGAGATCATTTGTTTGGGACATGAGGCTGGCGCAATCGTGCTGGTGGATGGGGCGCAATCTGTGCCGCATTTGCAGGTGGACGTCCAGGCGCTGGATGCTGACTTTTACGCGTTTTCCGCCCATAAAATGTGCGGACCTACGGGCATAGGCGTCTTGTATGGGAAGACAGCCTTCCTTGATTCCATGCCTCCGTTTTTAGGCGGAGGCGATATGATCAAGGAAGTGAAACTTCGTTCGTTCCGCGCAAATACTTTGCCGCATAAGTTTGAAGCGGGCACTCCTGCCATTGCAGAAGCAGTTGGTTTCGGCGCAGCAGTGGATTACCTGACCGGAATAGGCATGGATAAGATTGCCGCGCATGAGCACGAGATCACAGAATATGCGCTTGAGCGATTGGAAGAGATCCCTGGGGTGAAATTATTTGGCCCCTCGGCGGACAAAAAAGGCGGAGTGGCGGCTTTTACTCTTGAAGGGGTGCATCCGCATGATGTGGCGCAGATTCTGGATCAGGATGGGATTGCTGTCCGCGCGGGACATCATTGCGCCCAACCATTGCATGAAAAATTTGGACTCCATGCCACCAGCCGCGCTTCATTTTATTTGTACAACACAAAAGATGAAGTGAATATGCTGGTGAATGGAATTTATAAAGTAAAAGAGATGTTTGGATAATCATGGACGATCTATATCGTGAAATCATCATAGAGCATTATAAAAATCCATCTTATCGGGGGAAACTTGACCCGCATGATATTTCCTTTGCGGATAATAACCCTTTATGCGGCGATCATATTCAAATTGACTTGCGTGTGGATGATCATCAGGTTGTGACCGAAGCGAGGTTTGATGGCCATGGATGTGCCATTTCGCAGGCTTCTGCTGATTTACTGATCGAATCAATTATTGGCAAGCCGCTGGAAGAAGTAAAGAAATTAAACAAGGAATATATCCTCGAACTACTTGGCATTGATCTTGGCCCTGTGCGTTTGAAATGCGCTTTGCTCTCCCTCAAAGTATTGAAGGCAGGCGTGTATGGGCTGGGCGAGGCCAGTGATGAATTGGTAGAATGATTATGTAGACACGTAAACAGGTAGACATGTAACCATGTTCAAACCTGTGTACTTGTATACCTGTATACTTGTCCCATGTTTAATTACAAAACCCTTGATGAAACCAAAGTTGAATTTGTTGAGATCGCCCCCGCATCAGAACTCCCAAATGGCGAGCGGTTATTTGTCGACCTGGGCGATAAACCCATTGTCATTTTCAATATTGCAGGGCAATATTTTGCGATTGGCGATGTTTGCACGCATGATGACGGTCCGCTTGGGGATGGCCTGATCGAAGGGAATCATGTCGTCTGCCCGCGGCACGGCGCTGAGTTTGATATTCGTACAGGACAGGCAGTACAAATGCCGGCAGTGGTGGATATCCCTGCCTATCCTGTTCAAGTACGGGGCGGGATTCTTTTTGTGGGCATACCGAAATAAGCGCAAATATAAAAGGGCCTCTGTATTGTTCAGAGGCCCTTTTGTTTTATTTCTACGGTGGGGATGTTTTTGGTTGTTTCTCTTTTTCAAGAATGGTTTTTAGTTCAGCGATGATCGCTTGATAGGCTGGGTCATTGATCCTGCTTTCCATCTCGTAGGGATCCAGCTTGAGATCGTAAAGCTCAGAGAGATCGTTGTCTGTTTCGATGTACACGTATTGTTCGGTGCGAATGGACGTCCAATGGCCACGATCTGGCCACGCTTCCAGAAGCAAGCTCGTGCGCCAGGTGTCGTTCTCCCCTTTCAGAAGAGATACGAGGGAGAGACCGTCCACGGTATCCGGCGCGCTTGTTTCAGAGAGTTCATAAATTGTTGGTGCAATATCAATGTTTGCTGTCAGTTTTTCTTCGATATAAGCGGCAGGCACGAGCGCAGGATAGCGAAGCGCGAAGGGCACCTTGACGGATTCCTCATAGGCTGTGCTTTTGGATTCCATGCGATGTTCGCCCCAGTGCTTGCCATTGTCAGATATAAATATGATAACGGTATTATCAAGTTCGCCGGTTTCTTCAAGCTTCTTCATAATCTCGCCGATGGTTCTGTCCAATGCCATCAGGGTAAGGAGTTGTCTTCTTCGAACTTTTTCGATATCCTGCTTTTCTTCCTCGCTAAGAAGTGCTCGGTTGGAAATAGACAGGGGCTTGTCTGATATATCCTCTTCGTTATAATTTGGCAAGCTGTTTGGGGCGAGATCGGTTAAGAGCGCGTTGTCCTCTTTTGCCGGGGTGTATGGAGCATGAGGCGCATTTGGAGTAAACAACAGGATGAAGGGTTTTCTTTGATTTGTGGCTTTGTCCAGGAATTCAATCACATAATCCTGGAATAAATAGGTGATATAGCCTGTTTTGGCCTCCCACTTCCCATTGACATTCAAGTTGGGATCGTAATAATTCGGGACAGTCCCTCCAAAGAATGAAACCCAGTAATCAAACTCAGGTCTCGGTTCACCTTTCCAGGAGTTTAGATATTTGCCCACCAGTCCCGTGTAATATCCGTTTTTGTGCAGATCCTCCACGACTGTTTGAAAATAAAGTTTATCTTCATTGACGTGAACATAATGATTGTGGGCATACATGCCGGTCAGAATGCTTGCGCGGCTGGGACAGCAAAATGGCGTCGTGATGTACCCGCGAGAAAAGGTGACACCCTGATCAAAAATCATTTGCTGAGTATTGGGCATGTATTCCATGGTGTCGTATCTCTGGTCGTCTGTCACGATGATCAGAAAGTTTGGGCGTTCATCGTTGAAGCGCGGGAGAATGCCGCATGATTGAAACACAAGGGTCGAAATGAGAAGAAGAAATACGGTGTACCGTTTCATGGGATTTCCTTTTATGTTCTTAATTTTCGCCAAATTTCCCCACGATCCTTAAGATATCAAACCCCTCCGCGAAGGGACATTCCGCCAGCGCGCCGTGACGCACCATGATCGAGCGGGTGAGTTCTGCGTTGAAGTAGTAGCGGTCACGATAGGTTTCATATTCAGCCAGGGCTTCTATTTTTTTATTGACATCTTCCTCGGTGACTTCCACTAAAAAATGAGGGAAAAAACCGTAGGAAGAGCGGACAACGTCATAGCCCAAGACGGTGATGCCGCAAAATGCCCGCAGGGATTCGTCTGTCATTGTGTTGTGGTCTTGATGAACATCTTGTTTGCTG
>DATEDD010000094.1:0-6286 GCA_035286565.1 Anaerolineales bacterium | reverse complement strand
TCCAGGAATAATTTGTTTTTGTGGTATTTTACACCTTTCCCAATTCCGTTGCTTGTGCAGCAGGCCACACCGTCCCGACGCTTTTTCGGGAGCGCAGGTGTGTCATCCCGGTTAGTAGCGACCCGCATAATATGTTTACGCCCAGGCTTTCACACTCCGCCCAATCCGATTCTTGATTCGTGATATAAATGGCATTATCTCATCTTGAGGAGCATTCTTCATGAAACGCGCAGTCAGTATCAGTATCGGTTCGTCTAAACGCAACAAGGCTGTGGAAGTGACGTTGCTTGGCGAAAAAATCAGCATCGAGCGCATCGGCACAGATGGGGACATGGAAGCCGCCGCTTTGAAATACAAAGAACTCGATGGTACGGTGGATGCATTTGGTGTAGGCGGTGCAGATTTGGAAGTTGTGGCAGATGGAAAACGATACCCCTTTCATTCAGTGACCCCCATGGTGCGCTATGTTAAAAAGACGCCGCTGGTGGACGGCGGTGGATTAAAGAACACACTTGAAAATAAAGCTCCTGCATTCCTGGATAAGAAAATTGGCGATTACATCAACTCCCGCGGCCGCAAAGTGCTTGTGACCGTAGGCGTGGATCGTTGGGGACTCTCCCAGGCGTTTACAGATGCGGGTTATGAAACGGTCTTTGGCGACCTGATGTTTGGGCTGGATATTCCGATTGCAATTCATAAAATCAGCCAGCTTAAGATATTGGCCGCACTGCTCATGCCGATTGCCGGGCGACTGCCCTTCGCGTGGATCTATCCCACAGGCGAAAAACAGGAGAAGCGCACACCCAAGTGGGGAAAATATTATGCGTGGGCAACCGTGATCGCAGGCGATTGCCATTACATCAAACGATTTATGCCAGATGACCTGACAGGCAAAGTGATCGTTACCAATACAACCACACCCGAAGACGTAGCCCAATTTAAGAAAGCGGGCGTGAAATATCTCATCACCACAACGCCCGTGATGGACGGACGTTCCTTTGGTACGAATATGATGGAAGCCGCGCTGGTGGCTGTCGCTGGCAAGGGGCGCCCGCTGACATGGCCTGAATTAACTGAAATGCTCAATAAACTCGGCTTTGAACCTCAGTTACAGGAGTTGAATTAAATATGGATGCGATCATTACCGCTGGCGGAATTCCCCAACCCGGCGACCCTTTATATACTTATTCCAAAGGCGACTCCAAGGCCTTGATCGAGATCGCAGGCAAGCCCATGGTGCAATGGGTGTTGGATGCGCTGGGTGATGCCAAAAAGGTGGATAACGTCATCATGATTGGGCTTTCCCCAAAAAGTGAATTGACCTGCAAAAAGCCTTTGCATTACATCTCCAATCAGGGCCGCATGCTGGCCAACATCGTAGCGGGTGTGAACAAGTCGATTGAGTTGAATAAGAAGACCGAATATGTCCTGATGGTCTCATCTGATATTCCCGCCCTCAAAAGCGACATGGTGGATTGGCTGGTGAAGACCGCCATGCAGACCAGGGATGATCTCTATTACGGGGTTTGTCCCCGTGAAGTGATGGAGGCCCGTTTTCCCACCTCCAAACGCACTTTTACAAAATTAAAAGATATGGAAGTATGCGGTGCGGATATAAATATCATTCATGTCAGTATGACAACGGATCATCTTGATACCTGGGAAGAGTTGATCGGCAACCGCAAGAGTCCCTTGCGGCAGGCGGCGGTGATTGGCTGGGATACCCTCTTTCAATTGTTCACAAATCAACTCACTTTGCAAGGGTTGGTGGAGCGTGCTTCAGAACGGATCGGCATCAAGGGCCGCGCCATCATTTGGTCTCAGGCTGAACCGTGCATGGATGTGGATAAACCTCATCAATTGGAATTGATGCGTGAAGATTTTGCCCGTCAAAAACGTAAGACGATTGCGGCGGTGGGGAAGTCCATCCCCAAAAAGAAAAGCGTCAAAGCGAAACCCGTTAAAAAAACCCTTGTTCCCAAAATAAAAGCCGGGGTAAAGGCGAAGAAAAAATGAGTCTTCGCTCCATCCTTGAGTTTGACGCCCGACTCTCCAGTCAATTGCGCGTGGCTGAAAAGCCGGGTTTTTTGCGCAATCTGGCCGCCTTCTTTGCGCACTCCGGCGACTCATGGTTTTGGGCCGTGGCGCTGATCAGCCTTTGGTTCTTTAGCAACTCGGCGTGGAAGCAGTGGGAAGTAGTTGAATTCTTCGGCATGCTGGGGCTGGCCGGCGTAGTGCTTGTCATAAAATTTCTCGTCCGCAGGGAAAGACCAGAAGGCGAGTGGGGCAGGATTTATCGAAACACGGACCCGCATTCCTTTCCATCAGGTCATGCTGCCCGTTCATTTCTGATAGCAGTCATTGCATCGGTTCTTGCCCCGCCCTGGCTTGTTGTTGTTCTTTGGATTTGGGCGCCGCTGGTAGCGTTGGCACGTACGGCAATGGGCGTCCATTATGTCTCAGACGTTATCGCCGGCGCAATCCTGGGAATGATAATTGGCTTGATCGGCTTGCAGGTGTATCAACCAATAATTGACTGGTTGACAGGGTTGATCGGTTTTCCGCTTTGGTAGGTTGATTTTTTGTGAATTGAAAACACGGAGTCGAGATTGCTCGACTCCGTGTTTGTATTATTACCAAAATGCTTTAATCCATCACGAACGGATTAAAGTTCGTATCGTGGTCATAGTAATCTTCGTGCTCTGCGCGTTTCAATGCCCGCACGATTGCATATGTAAGAGGTGTGAGTAATACTTCCACAGACACCTTGAAGAGATAATTTGTGACCGTGAGCGATAAGAACAGGCTCCAGGGGAAAACACCAAAAGCGGAAGCGACCACAACAAACATAACCGTATCAACCAATTCGCCGACCAATGTACTGCCAATCGTGCGCGACCATAGCCAGCGTCCACGGGTGAACACTTTCATTTTTGCCAATGTGAAGGAATTTGTGAATTCACCGAGCCAGAAACCAGCCAGGCTGGCAAGGACAATCCCGCCGCTGCTCATACCGCCCAGGATGGCTTGATAGGCGTTATCGCCTGCATACCCCTGCCAGGTGGCTTCAGCGGGTAAATTGCTGATGACCCAAAAGACGAGGGCCGCCAATGCAAGCGAAAAGAAGCCTGTCCAGATCACGCGGCGCGAGCGCTTGTAACCATAGACTTCGGTAAGAATGTCGCCAAAGACATATCCAATCGGGAAGAGGATTGTGCCCGCATCAAATGCCATGCGGATATTAAAAACGCTGAAGCCCAGATCAACGATCTTGGCAGACGAGGCGATATTACTGATCAACAACACCGCAACAAAAATGCCCAGAATAATGTCGAAGAACCGATAGTTTTTTGTGTTCATGTTTTTCCTTTTATTCTTCCCGGCTGCACCACGCCGCCGCGCACGTCCCATATCTCAGCTTCTTCAATGAATTCGGGAGCAAACGAGACCATGTCTGTTGTTGTGAATAAGACCTGTTGTTCTTTGTTTACATATTTCAATAAATCGGCGCGGCGGTGGACGTCCAACTCAGCCATGACTTCGTCGAACAAAAGGACCGGCCACTCGCCCGTGCGTTCCTTCATCCACTCGACTTCGGCGAGCTTCAAGGCCAGCAAGGTCGTCCGCATTTGACCGCGTGAGCCGTAATCGCTGACATCCGCTTTATTGATGATGAAGCGCAGATCATCGCGGTGCGGACCGATCGTTGTCACACCGCGAGCGATCTCTTCACTGCGGATATTTTTCAGATGTGCTAAAAATCCATTTTGGATTTCATTCAATTCCAAACTGGAGCGGTCAATCGGCGTATCCAACTTCAATCCCAATTGCATCCTGGGCTTGGGAAGCGGATCGTAGGCAGGCTCATAAGCGAGACGAAGCACCTCGGTTCCGCGAGTCAGCTCGTGATGAATGCGGTATGCGAAGCGTTCGATCTCCTGAACAGCCTGGATGCGCCACAAAATGATCTGCGCGCCGAGTCGCACCAGTGCTTCATCCCACACTTGAAGTTGGTTCGCATCACCTGAACGTTCGTACAACGCCTTGAGAAGCGCATTGCGTTGCGTGAGCGCCTGATTGTATTCGCCTAGTACGCGCGCATAAGCGGGGACAGTCTGTGCGAGCGCGAGATTAAGGTAGCGGCGGCGCTCATCGGGCCCGCCCTCAATAATTTGTGACATTTGCGGGACAAAGATGACCGCATTGAAATGACCGATCACATCGTTAGTATGCCGCTTGGCGCCATCCAGCAAAATTTCCCTACGCAGTCGTTGACCATTGATACCCGTTGGCTCAAGGATCAAACGCGCTTCGAGACGATGCTTTGTTTTGCCGCGTTGATAATCTGCCACAAGCCGCGTCACCGCCAGCGGATTTTTTGCTTCGTGAAAGTTGACGATCTGCCGATCCACATGCGTTTGAAAGGATGTGAATGCCGCCAGAAAATAAATCGCTTCGAGCACGCTGGTCTTGCCTTGCGCGTTACTCCCCACAAGCAAAACAGCCCGCCGTGGAAGTTCTACATCCAGGCGGGAGAGATTGCGAAAGTTGGTGAGGGAGAGATGTTTTAGATACATCGTAGCAGGTCGAAAAAGTTAAAGGTTGAAGGTCTAAGGTCAAAAGTCAAAAGGTAATGGATTTTCGACTTTTGACTTTTGACCAAATTAATCCAAATCCACCACTTCATCGGGTTTGGGAGTCCACACTTCCGTGGCACGGTCTGTGAATAAAACGCCGTTCAAGTGGTCAATTTCATGTTGAAAGATGCGCGCCATCCAGCCTTCTACTTTTAGTTTGACAGGCTTGCCGTGGCGGTTGAGCGTCTTCACTTGAACGGATTCGTGCCGTTCCACCTCTCCCAGTAAGCCGGGAATGGACAGACAGCCCTCCACGCCGATTACTTTTTCTTCCGAAGCTTTCGTGATCTCAGGGTTAATCAACACAAAAAGTTTCTTGGGCCTGGGCGGGGCATCTTCGTTATCTTCTTCTTCATCTTCGCCTTCTGCGTATTCAACGACTGCCAGCTGTTGCGAAATGTTGATCTGGGGCGCGGCAAGCCCAACGCCCGGCGCTTCGCGCATCGTCTCGATCATGTCATCTATCAATGTCTGCAGGTCCTTATCGAACTTCGTGACTGGTTTTGCCTTGCGCCTTAAAATGGGTTCGGGCAAGTTCACAATTTGTCTTAATGCCATGCTTGTTAAATTCCTCTTTTTTGCGGATGCCTGTTTGGATAATGGAGTGTGGACTTCAGTCCGCACTCTGATGGGTGTGTCGGATAGGCTCTCAGAAATCCATGTCATCCATGAATTGGTTATCCACCAGAGTGTCTATTTGATCATTTTTTTCAAGATCATCCATGCGCTGACTGGCCAGACCGGCTTTTAATATTTCATCATCTTCCTCAGTTGGGACCGGCGCATCAAATTCTTTCAGGTTTTGGTGATACGCCGCCAGCCAGATTGCCATACGTTCCTGTTCCATGTTGGTTGAATCTTCACTTTTCCTCGCGAGCCGCACCATGCGGCGGCGGTTGATGTCTGCTTGCACACTGGCGGGATCGAGCACATCTTGAAACTCAAGATTTGAGCCGCCCACGGAAATATAGACCGTGCCAAAGTTAAATAAATAGCCTATCAGGCCTTCGCGTTTAAATTCGGTACTTAATATGTTCTCGATCTGTGCAGACCGTCGCTCCTGTGTGCCGAGCGGGGTTTTATCAAGGTCTATAATTTCATCCGGCGTCACTTGAAAGATGTCATTCATCCAGTCAATGTATTCCCAGACCATCCAGCCAAAGAAGAGCAGCATGAGAAGCGGAATTGTGACAAGGATCGTATCCGGACGAAAACCGCCGCTTTCCAATTTTTCAAAAATTGCCTCATTTGGGTTGTTGTACAGGCTCCAAATCCGTATGAACATCAGTACGACCAGGCCCAAAAAGAACAAAAAAGGGCGTCCCATTTGTTTCAATAACACAAACCAATGCTTGTGATAAATGACTGTACCGCTATCCTCCACGCGCAGTTTAAACAGGTTTGCCAGTACAATGCGGATCAGTCTCTTATTTTGGATTTCCTGATCTTCCGACACAATATGAGCAGGCAGTTCGTCCTGCGCTTGTTGCGGCACCGTCAACCCCAGCTTGGCGCGCAGGGCATTCTTCATCGCTTCTTTTTGCGCCTGTGTGCCTTTTGACTTTGTGCGTTCCCAATGCTCGCGGATGATATCCGCTGCCTGATTGGGATGATCTATATAATCAAATTGGATATTGCCGACGAAGGTA
>DATEDD010000093.1:0-2616 GCA_035286565.1 Anaerolineales bacterium | reverse complement strand
GGTTCCATTGGTCATATCAGGCGGCGGGGTGGAGCCAATGGAACCCGAGGGAAGATAATCATTGAGCGCGCGAATCAGATCGTCGGACCTGGAGTGATGCGCGAATTGAGTAAGTTGTTCAATGGCGCGGGCCAGGGATTCGCCATCCACCTTTTCCTCCTCAACAGCGCGAAAAATTTCCAGGTGCTGTGTTGGCTCAAATTGCATACCTTCTTCCCAAAGATCCTCGCGCAGTTTTTCACCGGGGCGAATGCCTGTAAAGGAAATCTCAATATCGCGATGCGGTTCCAAACCGGAAAGTTTTATCAGGTCTTCGGCAAGATCGAGAATGCGAACCTGCTGACCCATGTTGAGCATGAACACTTCACCACCGCGCCCCATCGCAGCGGCTTGCAAAACAAGATGCACCGCTTCGGGAATGGTCATAAAATAACGATGCATTTCTGGATGCGTGACCGTAACAGGACCACCGCGCGCAATTTGATTTTTGAAAAGCGGCACGACACTGCCGCGGCTTCCGAGCACATTTCCAAAACGGACAACTGAATAGGCGCGCCCATTGCGTTGTGCGGAATCAAGGACGATCATTTCCGCAAGACGTTTGGTCGCGCCCATGATGCTGACCGGGCGAACCGCTTTATCCGTGGAAATAAGGACGAGTCTTTCGACCGCAATCCTGTTGGCTGTTTCTACAATATTTCTTGTGCCGAGAACGTTGTTCGTGACCGCCTCTTCAACATTGGCTTCCATCAAAGGGACATGTTTATGGGCAGCGGCATGAAACACTACCTGCGGTTGATGCAGCCTGAAAATCTCGCCCATGCGGTTTATATCGCGCACATCAGCAATGACTGGATGAATAGGTAACGATGGGTAATCTTCATTGAGTTCAAGAAGTGATTCAAAAATGCTGTTCTCGCCATGCCCAAGCAAAACCAGTTCCGCGGGAGCCCAGCGCGCCACCTGACGACAGATCTCACGTCCAATGGATCCGCCTGCGCCCGTGACCAAGACCCGTTTACTGCCAAGGATCGAACCCACTAAAAGATCGTCAATTTGCACTGGCTCACGGCGGAGCAAGTCAGTAATATCCACTTCGCGCAGACGATTGACACTGACTTTGCCGCCTATGAGTTCATACATGCCCGGCATGGTGCGGGATGAAATCCCTCTTTGCCTGCAAGCATCATTAACAAGGCGGATGATGCTCCCAGGCGCGGAGGGAATGGCAATGATCACTTCATCCACGCTTTGATTATCAAGAACATCTACAAGTTTGTTCAGGCTGCCAATGATAGAGACACCGTAAATCTGATGATTCTGCTTGGCAGGATCATCATCGAGAAAGCCAACAGGGATAAGATTCAACTGGGATGATTTTTGCAATTCACGCACAACCAGCGCGCCCGCATCCCCCGCGCCAATGATGAGCGCACGTCTGGCCTTTCCAGTGCGTGCCACTGTGTTCTGCTCTGCGAGGATGCGCAGGGCAAAGCGGGAGCCGCCGATGAGAACAAGCGAGAGCAGCCAGTCAATGCCAAGCGCGGAGCGAGGCATGCCGGGTAGAATCAAATTCAAGCTGATCAACAAAAGCATCACGCCGGAGGTCACCACAGAGGCGGCCGTCACTGCAACAGTGATCAAGCGAAGTTCGCTTGTACTCGCGTAAATCCACAAGCGGCGATACAAACCGAAATAATTGTAAACTGGGATCTTTACGATCAATGCCACCGCACACATGACCAGGACGGCGGGAAAATAAAACGGCAGCTCTTTAACGTCCAGCCGCAGGGCAAAACTACCAAGCACCGAAACGATGATGAGGGCGATGTCGCCAATTAAGACGAAGCGGTTGCGAAAGTGTGGTCGGGAGGACATTTGAAAGGATGAAGGATGAATGAGGAAGGATGAAGTAATGCGTGTTGCGTGATGCGTAAATTACGAATTACGCATTCCGCATTGACTCCACAGCTTCAAAAAGACCATCCGCCAAAGTGATCTGTGGTTTGAAGCCGAGGGTGTCCACGATCTTCTTCGGTGTACCGATGGAGCGATAAATGTCCCCTAAGCGCGGTTCAGCATGGATATGTTTGGGCGCATCGGGAAAGATCTGGTAAAGAATGTCGATCAAATCAAGCACACGGGTCTCGACACCGGTGCAGACGTTGAATATTTGTCCCGGAGCGTCGGGATGCTCAGATGCGAGCAGATTCGCCTGCACCACGTCACGGACATTGACGAGGTCGCGTGTCTGGCCGCCGTCACCAAATATGGTGATCGGTTTGTGATCCAACAGACAGCGGATGAAGATCGGCACCGCCGCGGCGTACATGGAATCAGGTCTCTGGCGCGGGCCGTAGACATTGAAATAGCGCAGCGCAGCCACTTCCAGTCCGAATTGATGGGTGAATAATTCAGCGTACATTTCAGCCACTCGTTTGGAGACAGCATAAGGCGATAGCTGACGAAGCGGGGTTTCTTCCACAAGAGGCATGGCATCCGAGTCGCCATAGACTGCCGCGCTGGATGCGATCACAACCCGCCTGACACCTGCCTTGCGTGCCGCGTCAAACAATATGGACGTGCCGGTAATATTGACATCAAAACATTCCTGCG
>DATEDD010000092.1:0-8318 GCA_035286565.1 Anaerolineales bacterium | reverse complement strand
ATAATCGAGAATGTTGTCAAGCAGTGCGCCGTCAATACCGCTCGCATAGGTTTTCACGTCCGCCCAGCGCGCCAGCATCCCGTCAAAACCGTCTATCAGCATGGCAACGATCATCCAAATGATCATCGCACGCCAGTCCTGTTCAAAAATGGCGAGGATCGCAAGCAAGCCGCAGACTGCACCCAGTGCCGTAAAAAGATGCACGCCCCACGCTGCGATCACGCGCAAGGGATTTGGTTTATGGGCTATTGCAGAAATCGTCATGGGTTATTCCTTCGATCATTGGAAATGTAAGTACGTAAACATGAAAACACGGTGGCAAGGAAATCGGTACGTTGAAATTATAAATGAAAACAGACTTCGGAGTTTTTTCAACTTCCGAAGTCCAATTTCTTGATTACTTGATTACTGATTGCTGATTACTGATCACTGGCTCGCCTTCACCAACCCGACCTTAACTTTCTCTTCTTCAAATTCATCATCAACAAT
Organism: Anaerolineales bacterium; assembly: GCA_035286565.1. GTDB lineage: Bacteria > Chloroflexota > Anaerolineae > Anaerolineales > Villigracilaceae > Villigracilis. The sequence continues at coordinate 7,829 of DATEDD010000092.1, read as the reverse complement.
AGATGCGTTCTGCGGTGGACTGGCAAAGGTTAATTTTGTTGTGAGCGTTTCCGTTTTGATATAAGCCTCGTGCGCCTCCACCGCCGACCTCAAGCCTGCCGAGGCTTCGACGAAGAGTTCCACCCGGTCGGCAACATCCAACTCGGCGCTCTTGCGAAGGTCTTGCACACGGCGCACAAATTCACGCGCCAGGCCTTCTGACACAAGTTCAGGCGTCAAGTCCGTGACGAGGGCGGCAACATAGGCGCCCTGCTCCGCAACCGCAAAGCCTTCCCTGGCCATGGCTTTCACTTCCACTTCATCGGAGAGAATATCGTACGTCTCACCATCCACCTCCACTTTCACGGGACTGCCAGATTGCAGGATACTCGCAACTTCCTCTGCATTCATGGTGAGGATCGCCTTTTGGATGGCAGGATATTTATTGCCATATTTCTGACCCAATTGTTTGGGCAGGGGTTTGATCGTGTGAGTAAGCGCCTCAGTGGAAGAATCCAACAAGCGGACGCGCTTGACATTCAACTCGTCCGCGATGACATCCATATTATTCATCAAGGCTTTGCGTTCGGCAGGGTTGCCCACCGAGAAGGCGGCTTCTGCGAGAGGCTGGCGCACTTTGCGATTAGCCTTCTGCCTCGCCGAGTGCCCCAGGGACACAACCCGCATAATAAGTTCCATATCACGGTTGATGGATTCGTCAATAAACTCATCCATTACTTTGGGCCAATCCGCGAGGTGAACAGATTCTGGCGCGGTTTCATCAACCGACCGGACTAGATTTTGATACAACTCTTCTGCAAGGAATGGCATGGCAGGCGCGAACAATTTGGCAAGGGTCGTCAAAGCGTTGTAAAGCGTCGAATACGCAGCTTGCTTGTCTGCACTTGAATCATTCTTCCAAAAGCGGCGGCGTGAGCGGCGCACATACCAGGTGGAAAGAATTTCAACGAACTTCTCTATGGGACGTGTAGCGTTCAAGACATCATATTCTTCATACGCTTTGGTCACATCACGGACCAGCACATTCAATTCAGAGAGCAGCCAGCGGTCGAGATCATTGGTCGTCGCGGTAACGGTCAATCCTTGCGGCTTGTCCAGGTTGGCGTAGGTTACAAAGAACGAATATACATTCCACAAAGTAAGCGTAAAACTGCGGATTACATCCCCAACCAGGTCGGAAGAGAAGCGGCGTTCCTGTCCTGGTGGCGAGGCGGTGTAAAGATACCAGCGCAGCGCATCAGCACCATGCAGGTTCAGCACATCCCATGGTTGAACGATATTGCCAAGCGATTTGGACATCTTGCGCCCTTCGCCATCCTGAATGTGACCGAGGCAGATCACGTTCTTGAACGAGACTGCATCATTTAGCAAAGTGCTGATCGCATGTAGCGAATAAAACCATCCGCGAGTTTGGTCCACTGCTTCGCAGATGTAATCCGCCGGAAATTGTTGTTCAAACTTTTCCTGATTCTCGAACGGATAATGCCATTGCGCGTAAGGCATGGAACCAGAGTCGAACCAGACGTCAATCAGGTCTTTGATGCGGGTCATCTTGCCCCCGCATTCCACACATTTCCACTGGACTGTGTCCACATGCGGGCGATGCAGGTCTAATTCGGTTAAGTCCCGGCCTGCTTTTTCAGACAATTCCGCGACCGAGCCGACGCATTCACGATGCTTGCATTCTTGATTTTCACATTCCCAAACGGGAAGCGGTGTGCCCCAATAACGCTCGCGGGTCAATGACCAGTCAATATTGTTTTCCAGCCAATTTCCAAATCGTCCGCTTTTGACATGCTCAGGAACCCAATTGATCGTGTTGTTCAATTCCACAAGACGGTCGCGATGCGCGCTGGTACGGATATACCAGGAATCGCGCGCGTAATATAACAACGGAGTATGGCAGCGCCAGCAGAACGGATAAGTATGTGTTAGCGTTCCCGCGCGAAATAAAAGGCCGCGCGCCTCCAAATCCGTGATGATTTGCGGGTCGGCATCTTTGACGAAGATACCCCGCCATGGGGTGATCTCGGGAATGAAAGTACCGTCAGGCAGGACAGTCAGCAGGATCGGCAAATCATGTTGCTTCGCCATTTCCATATCTTCCGCGCCAAATGCGGGAGCCTGGTGCACAAGGCCGGAGCCGTCTTCTGTCGTAACAAAATCGCCAAGGACAATAAAATAAGCGGGTTTATCCACTGGGACGTAAGTGAAGAGCGGCTTATATTTCACACCTTTCAACTTCCTGCCTTTGAAGGTATCCACCACTTTTACTATTTCATCTTTGAATATCTTTTCGACTAAATTCTTCGCAAGGATGAGTTTTTCTTTTGTACCGTTGTTATCGCGTTCAACCGTCACATAATCCACATCAGGATGCGCGGCGACTGCCACGTTGGCAGGCAGCGTCCATGGAGTCGTTGTCCAAACCAGCAGGGAGGTGTCTGGCTTATCCGCCAGCGGCATGCGCACAAAAACAGAAGGGTCGGTCGCGTCGTCATAACCGAGAGCAACTTCGTGGTCAGAAAGAGGCGTGCCACAACGCGGGCAATACGGTACAACCTTATAGCCCTTGAATAGCAGGTCTTTCTCCCAAAAATTTTTCAGGATCCACCAGACCGATTCGATGTATTCGCTGGTGTAGGTCACATAAGCATCTTCAAGGTCAACCCAGAAGGCGATGCGGTCTGTCAGTCTTTCCCAATCCTGAATATAGGTGAAGACGGATTTCCTGCAGAGCTCATTGAATTTATCTATGCCATATTCTTCGATCTGTTGTTTATTATTGAAGCCAAGTTGTTTCTCCACTTCGATTTCGACAGGCAGGCCGTGCGTATCCCAGCCACCGCGGCGTGACACATGAAACCCGCGCATGATCTTATAGCGTGGAAACATATCCTTGAATGCGCGCGCCAACACGTGATGAACGCCCGGGCGTCCATTTGCTGTGGGAGGTCCTTCATAAAATACGTATTCCGGATTGCCCTTGCGTTGCTCGACCGTTTTCTTGAAGATCTCCCGTTTTTGCCAGATCTTGAGAATGTTCTCTTCCATCAAAGGCGCGTTGAGTTTTGGGGATACTGATTTGAACATGGTTCGTTACCTCGTTGCATAGAAGTTTGAAGTGAATCAATTGCGTTTTCCAGAAGACCTGCAGGGCAGCGTATCACAGTATTAATAAAAAACGCCCATCCCAAAAGGGACGAGCGCGATGCCCGCGGTGCCACCCAAATTCCCGTCACAATGACAGACACTTGATCGAGTACGGCTTGTTTGCTTATACTCTTGTTCCGATAACGAGGAACAATTTCGGATTCCCTACTTTCAGTCAATACCTCAACCAACACACGATCAAACTACAAAGCGAATTAACTGATTTCAGTGCACAGTTTCGGGATGATTTTCAATTGCCTACGCGTATCCGCTTCACACCAAACGTCGGACTCGCTTTCCGTTTCGACAGATTTACTCGTTCCCATCAACACTTTTATTTTCGGATTATACACACGGAAAACATAATCTGCAAGAGCATGTTTTTACCATCCATATACTCATCAATTTCACGTTGACGGTTTTATGTCAGACAGGTATAATCTTCGTCGGCATTATTTCAAAAAGTAGGAGATTAACTATGGCTACACCTGACAGCGCATCCGTCGTTGCGCTTGAACTAAAAACCAAACTCAGCGGAAAAATTTTGAAGACCACTCTTGCAGGAGCTCTCGTGGATATTGGACAAGCCGTACCTGGTGTGATCCACATCTCACAACTTCAAAAGGAAGCAGTCAATAAAGTGGAAGATGTTGTCACAGAAGGACAACAAGTTGAGGTTTGGGTACGACGTGTGAAGAAAGATCGCATCGAACTCACCATGATCGAACCCCTGGCGTACGAATGGAAAGAAATCCTGCCTGAAATGATCGTCAAAGGCAAAGTGGTTCGCCTTGAATCTTACGGCGCCTTTGTGGATTTTGGCGCAGAACGTCCCGGACTCATCCACGTCAGCGAAATCACTCAAGGCTATGTCAAGACCGCCAGCGAAGTTCTCAAGGAAGGCGAAGAAATCGAAGCCAAGGTTTTGGATGTGGACCGCCGCAAACGACAAATCCGTTTGAGCATGAAGGCGCTCCAAGCCGCTGTGATTGAGGGCGCCAAACCCGAGCGCGAAGAACGCAAAGGACCAAGTAAACGCAAAGGCAAAAAGGAAGATGAGTCCTACACGATGGAAGTTGAAGCGCCAAGTGAACCACAGTTCACTGCCATGCAAATGGCCTGGCAGCAGGCTCTGGAAAAGTCCAAAGGAAAAGGCAAAGTTCGCCGTAAATCCTACAAGTCAGCTTCAGAAGAACAGGAAAAACTCTTCAACAGCACTTTGGAAAACCGACTTCCCACTGGTGGATAACAAAAAGAGCGGGTTTTGAACCCGCTCTTTTGATTCTTCAATCGAACTATCTTGAAGCGCTCTTCAAATAGGCTCCCATAAAGCCATCCAGATCGCCATCCAAAACGGACTGGGCGTTCCCAACCTGAAAATCCGTTCGGTGATCCTTGACCATTTGATAAGGGTGCAGAACATACGAACGGATCTGGCTTCCCCATTCCGCTTTTGTGTATTCACCGCGCAGGACGGCTCGCTCCTCTTCTCTTTCAGCCTGGCGCAGTTCAAGCAAACGCGCCCGCAGGATACCCATGGCAAATTCACGATTCTGAATTTGCGAACGTTCATTCTGACAAGTCACTACAATGCCGGTCGGAATGTGAGTTAGGCGTACGGCAGTGGCATTCTTTTGAACATTTTGTCCGCCCGCGCCTGAGGAACGAAACACATCCATTTTTATATCGCTGGGGGTAATGTCAATATTCGCCTCCTCCAGGGAGACCTGCGGCAGGACCTCGACCAGCGCGAACGAAGTATGCCGGCGATGGGCCGCATCAAACGGGGAAAGCCGCACCAAACGATGCACACCTTTTTCGGAACGTAAATGACCAAACGCATACGGCCCGCCCACTGCGATTGTCACGCTTTTTATGCCAGCTTCCTCACCGGGTGTAGTGTCTACAATTTCAGCAGTAAATCCCTGATCTTCGATCCAACGCAGGTACATGCGTTGAAGCATTTCCGCCCAATCCTGTGAATCTGTCCCGCCTGCGCCGGCATGGATCGCGAGAATGGCGCCGTCATGGTCGTAAGGCCCGGAGAGCATCGCAGCAAACGAACGCTTCTCCAAATCAGATTCAAGCTTTGTGATCTCGGCTTCCAAATCCGTGCGCAGGGATTCATCTTCAAGTTTTGCCAATTCGGTCAAATCATAAATTTGTTGTTTTAACGAATTCCAGGAGACAACCTGCTCGCGCAAACTGGAGGCCGTTTTCATTACCCTCTGTGCCTTGGTGGAATCATTCCAAAATTCCGGGTGCTCCATATCGTTTTCGAGTTGCGGAAGTTGAAGCTCCTTGCCTGCCAGGTCAAAGACGCACCATTAACTGCTGAGTCAGGTCCTTCGCGGCCTGCAAACGTTGAAGTAAGTCTTGCATGGGTTCTCCTAATTATTCGTCAAAATTCCATCTACAAATGCATCCGGGTCAAATGGCATCAGATCTTCTGCATTTTCGCCCAAACCGGCAAACAGGATCGGCATACCCAACTCCCGCTGGATGGCAAAGGCCATGCCGCCGCGAGCAGATGAATCCAGTTTTGACAATATAACACCCGTTACATTTACCGTATCTTTAAATACACGTGCCTGTTGCAACGCATTCTGTCCCGTCGTTGCATCCAAAACAAGCCAGACTTCATGCGGTGCGCCTTCAAGCGCTTTGCCAACCACTCGATTAACCTTTTTTAATTCTTCCATTAAATTGAAACGGGTGTGCAGACGTCCGGCTGTATCTATCATGACAATGTCCGCACCCCGGGCGACTCCAGCCTGAACGGCATTATACGCCACTGCGCCGGGATCACTCTCAGGAGCGCCCACGATCACCTCCACCTTCAACCTGTCACCCCAAATTTGGAGTTGGTCCCTCGCTGCGGCACGGAAGGTATCGGCGGCCCCCAGCAGGATTTTCTTTCCCTCCCGATGAAAACGGGAGGCCAATTTTGCAATGGTTGTGGTTTTTCCGGAACCATTGACGCCTACGACCAGGATGATGATTGGTTTGCTCTCAAATTTTAATTCAGGCGGCGTTTCAAGGCGCGAGCGGAGTTCCTGTTTCAATGCAGAGAATAGTTCACTGGCGCGGATCAGTCCTTCGGTGCGCGTGAATCGTTTGAGGGAATCCAAAATAGAGGTTGCCGTGTCAATTCCCAAATCCGCCTGAACAAGCAGGGCTTCAAGAGCATCCCATGTTTCATTGTTGATTTCAGAAGCCCCAAGGATGGATGCCATTTGTCCAAACGCGGCTTTGCTTGTTTTGGAAAGTCCTGCTTTCCAGCGTGTAAATAGTCCACTCATGAGCCGCGATTATATCAGGGAATTTATGTTATACTCCAGCGGCTAAATAAGGAAAGCACTAAAAGTGTTTGAATATCATAAAGGAAGAATAAATGTTGAGTGAACCTATTCATGTCACAGATGAAGCCTTTGAAAAAGTGGTCATGCAATCCCCATTGCCGGTGATCGTGGACTTCTGGGCGGCATGGTGCAACCCGTGCAAGATGATTGCCCCCACGCTGGAAAAACTTGCGAAAGAACAAGAGGGCAAATTGATCGTGGCCAAAGTCAATACAGATGAGCATTCTGAATGGATGCAAAAATTTGGCATTCAAGGCATCCCTACATTGTTGTTCGTTTCAGGCGGCAAGGTGGTGCATCGTCAGGTTGGCGCTTTGCCAGAAAAAATGCTGCAGGAAGCCGTCGTACAATTCATGGAAGTTATCAGTCAAAATAAAGCTCTTGATTAAGGAGTTGGCCATGAAGAAAATGATTGTAGTGATGCTTGCGCTGGTTGTTTCGCTGAGTGGGTGCCTGCCAACTGTATTCCAGCCCAAAACACCGGTTCCAACTCCAATATCCGAAGCGGATCTTCAAGCGACGGCTGCCATCCTTTCACAACAAACTCTGCAGTCTTTATTACCCACGCCCACCATCCTTCCAAGTGTCACACCCGTGGTGCTGCCCGCCACACAGACGCCAACACTGGCCGTGCCAACAGAAACACAAAACCCCGTCTTGCTTACTTTAACTGCGACGTTGGGTACCGGCACAGTGACAGGAATTAATACAACCCTTGTAAGCGGAACATTGCCATTCACAGGTACGCCCAGCGCCACTGCAAAGCCGGCAATTAACACAACACCGACCGAAACAGCGCACCCACTTTCTTATGGCACACTGCCGCCCAATTTGCCATCTGGACGCATCGTCCTGGTTAACAAGGCAAAAGTAGATGTTTACATCTCATTGCGATGTATAACCAAGGATGGGAATATAACGATCCTTGAATATCCAGTAAAAGAAAGCGTTCAGGTCAAGGCGCCCGCCGGCAATTATACTTATGTTGCCTGGGTCGGAGGCAGACAATTCACCGGTTCGTTTTCCTTGTCCAAAGATCAGGACCTGGTGATAAATATTTTCAAAGATAGAATTGATATTAAATAGAAATAACTCGAATTTAATAAAAAAATGGAGACATCAATGTTAAAGAAATTATTACCTGTACTTTTGGCGATTACTATACTATTAACTGCTTGCGGCCCTCAAGGTACTCCCACTTTAGCGCCCGCAGAGGTTGAAGGCACTGCCGTAGCAGCAGCGTGGACGATCGTGGCGATGACTCAATTAGCCATCCCAACCGCTACACCTGTTCCGCCGACAGAAACACCCAGC
>DATEDD010000091.1:0-4262 GCA_035286565.1 Anaerolineales bacterium | reverse complement strand
AGATCAACAACTTTTGTGCTGGGGATCTTGGGAACAAAAACTTCGCCGCCTTCCATTTGTTCGATGCAGGTCATTACAAAACGAACACCTTGATCCAATGAAAGCCAGAAGCGGGTCATACGGTCATCGGTGACGGTGATCCTTCCGCCTGCGCGTTGTTTTAGGAATAATGGAACGATTGAACCGCGCGAGCCGACGACGTTCCCGTATCGCACGCACGAAAATCTGGTAGCTGAACCTCCGGCATATGCGTTGCTTTGAATGGTTAACTTCTCTGCGGCAAGTTTGGTTGCCCCGTACAGATTCGCCGGGCTGACAGCTTTATCGGTGCTGACCATCATTACTTTTTTCACGCCCGCATCCAGCGCGGCTTCCACAACATTTGCCGTGCCCATGATGTTGGTCTTGATCGCTTCCATCGGATTATATTCACAAGCAGGCACCTGCTTCAATGCCGCCGCATGCACAACAATATCCACGCTGTGCATGGCGCGCACGAGACGCTCACGGTCACGAATATCGCCGATGAAATAACGCAGGTTTTCCTGGTCATATCCGCCCACTTGCATTTCGTGCTGTTTTAATTCATCGCGGCTAAAGACAATGACCTTCTTCGGCTGTTTTTCTTCGAGCAATATCTTGATGAATTTCTTGCCAAACGATCCCGTTCCGCCAGTGACTAATGCAACTTGATTTTTCCAGTTCATGAGTTCTCCTTTTGCCGATAAATTAATACAATCATATTATTTTGGAGCTGTTTTACAATAATCAATGGCAATGACCTGAATGACTTCAGATGTCAATGGCTCCTGAATATTAGCCAGCATATCACATGCCTGCTGGCGCAGGAACTTCTCTCCAAGGATGCGTTTGGCTATTTGCATCAAGCGTTCTGCATTCCCTGTAATCGCATAGGCCTTCAAAAATGGCAGCCACTCTGCGCGGTCTTCGGGGCTGAGTTCCAGACGAATGGCTTCCTCGCCCAGTGAAACTACGTCATTCCAGTTACCTGATTGGGAAGCCAGGTCCGCTTTTTGGAAGTAAAAACACCAATTATGTTCAGGCTCTTTTCCAAAGATATATTCAGGTGGAACGACAGGGCTTGCATCCACAATCACATTTTCGATCTTCGAGGATGGGGCGGCAAGTTGCACATTCACCGGATCATATGAGGATATTAAGGGTTGATTTCCATCCAACACATGAACGCATGAGCTCAAGGTCGGCTGGCTGATAACGAGCAAATTCCCATAATCAAAGTCGACGGTATGGCTGCGATACTGCGTCTGCTTGAAGAGTTCACCGCTCAAAATATCAGGCAGCGTCTCGCTATTGAGCGTCAACCCGGCAACGGGGTAATGCACAGGGATTTGACCAGTTGGCTCAGGAAAATAAATCACATTTGCCGCTTCCATCAGGCCATAGCCGCCATCGCCCATACTAGGCAGCGGGTAATTGATCACCAAAGTCGTCCCGGCGCGAAGCGCGGGTGCGCGCCAACTCACCTGCCACCAGAATTTTTGAAGCGCAACTTCTTCCGTAACTGCGTTGACGGAAATCTCATAATGCGCGAGAGACGCGGCTGCAATGACTGCATACAAGGTCAAAGTACGGGCATGTTGCAGGGACAACGTATCCAAAAACCCGATCAGGAAAACTACTGCGGCGAGAGAAGCAGGCAAGCCGTAATGCGAAAATCCAGTGATATTGACGTAACGATTCGCCATAATAACTGGCAGGATACCGAAGATCATCCCCACCCCGCCAAGCGCCAACGCTTCCTTCCTGACCTGACCCTGATCGCCATCCCAATCCTTTGATTCCGCTGATGGTTTGATTCGTCTCTCTGCAAAAACAACGAGCAGAACGACAACGCCAGCAAGCAGCAACCCAAACGCGGTATCGCGCAGGCGCATCCCTTGCACGAAGGCAGGGAATTGATTGATCCAAGCTAGAACACTGAGATTCAACAGACTATTATACAGTTGGAAAAGCCAATCTATTATCGTGGCAACGGGATTGCCAAGAAACACACTCAACTGCCCGCCAATGTCTGTTGCCTTGCGCACATTGGTGAAGAAGAATATCCGCCAAAACAAAAACCCAAGTGGAATGAGCAAACTCCACGCCCAGGCCTTGAAGGTATCGAGCAATCGCTTCCAAACGCCAAATCGACTATTCCGATTGACTAGCAAATACACACACAGGAAGCGAAAGACTTCCATCCCAATTGCATAATCCACTAAAGCAATATAGCTCCAGCCCGTGAGAATCGCGCTGGCTAAATATGCGATTTTTACAATTTGACTTTGGGATTGTATCGCCTTCAACGTGAACGCAATCGAAAACACCTGCAATGCCAGGCTGGCGATCATAGGCTGGTATTCAATCGCGCTAATCCACCAGAAGTATCCGGGATAAATCGCAAATAGCAAAGCAGCAAGAAATGTAAAATTTCTTTCTTTTGGCCAAATGATGTTGAATATCCACAACGCGCCAATCGCGCTCAATCCACGCCAAAGGAATGCACTGAGATGATAAGGAAGTGGGTTTGGGCCAAACAGAAAAAAATACAGCTCAAAGAAATAGCCGCGCGCAGGACGATCAATGCGGAACATCTCATGAAAGACTTCTGCCCCCGCAATCATGCCATCATAGATGTAATACCAGTCGTCCTTGAAATAGGTCAATTTGCCGATGTTGGGGAGATACACGACGGCTGAAATAAGTATAAGAAATAAAATTTCAGGGAACGGTTTTTTCTTCAAGAACATTTTATTTTCTTACCACAATTAACGGATACTGTCCGTTCTCGGCGAAAAACTTAGGGAAGACACCTTCGAGCCAAAAGACAAATTTCAAGAACGCCCTTCCACCATATGGACGGACAAACCAGCGCAAGATGCGAGTGCTCATACTGCGCCACGGCTTGATCTCAATGGTCATCTTCGAGCCAATTTCGCGCCTGAGCCACTCGGGGGTCATCTTTTGGACGAATGTCCCTGTGGCATCTTCATCGTTTAACCATTCTTTTTTTCTTTTCTCAGCACGACCCGAAATCCTGCGCAAGAGACCGATCAACGGCTCGGCCATGCGGCTCAAGAGAGGCTCATGCCAGCCGTTGACAATGGCAGCAGTCCGCCCATTTGCAAGCACGCGGTGGATTTCACTGTACGCGCGCGGATGTTCTGTCAGAGCGAGGTGATGAATGGCATGCATGGATACTGCGCCATCGAAAGACTCTTGTTTGAAAGGCAGATTCGCAAGGTCGCCTACAACGAACAAGCCGTGGTCACTAATCCGTTCGCGCGCTTCGCGCAAGGCTTGAATGGAAATATCCAAACAAACGCGCTTCTGATATCCCTGCGAATAGACTTTGTATTCCTCATATTGCACGGGACCAGAACCCGCGTCCAAAATAAATTTGCCCGTTGGGATGAGCCCTTTCATCACACGCAGGCGGGTCTTGTGGATGTAGTCATGTGTAACGGCGCGCAGGTCTTCATAACGGGCGTTTTGATACAGCCCGTCATTCTCCTGTTGCCAGCCGATCTCGTCATAAAATTCACGTACTTTTTGTTTTGTGTCGGTCATAATAATTTTGTGTCACTCTGAGGGGAGCGTAGCGACCGAAGAGTCTCCCCACTGCGTCAGAGTTCCTTCGCTCCACTCAGGATGACATTCCTTAGTTTTTCCACGTAAACGGTTCATTCACCAAAAAATCAAATGTATCTCTAAATTGCGCCAGGCCCTCTTCGCTTAACACTTTTTCCAATGGCCAAACCTCCAGATCGTCCCAGAAATTCATCAATCGCCACGGGAAGGGGCGTGGATATTCAAAAAAGAATCGGTAGGCATAATTCCATGCAAATTCAATTTGCTTTTCATTCAATTGATAAGCAGGAATATCCGCCAAAACTTTGTCGAGGGTGGCGTAATATTCATCCCACGAGTTTGGATCGAGGGTGAAGCCGCGTCCGCGATAATGGGTTTGTCCGCAGGAAATGACAGGGCGGCCGTTCATGGCGGTTTCAAGTCCAACGGTGGTGGTGTACGCCAGACCTACATCGGCGATCTCGATCAAGTCATAAGTGTTGATATTATCCAACGCGCCAATGATATGAATATGGCTTGGCATTTCAGGCAATGCCTCGCGCACAATTGTCCCCATGGACTTGGCCTGCGGGACGAGTTTTTCACCGGGATGCACGCGGATCACCATTTGGACATCGGTCCGCCTAGCAAAATACTTGACAGTTTTC
>DATEDD010000090.1:0-7345 GCA_035286565.1 Anaerolineales bacterium | reverse complement strand
CCATCAACTCCATTGGTACCACCGCCGCACCTACAATGCCAGGCCCGGTATGCACACCCAAAACAGGGGAGATGCGCTGCACTTCCATTTTTGCAACATTCAGTTTTTGCTTGAGTTCATTTGCAAGCGCAGCGGCTTTTTCTGCGAAGCGTCCGTGCAACACAGTAACCCACACTGACGTATTTCCATACTTCTCAACCAGATGATCTGCAATCGCCGTCATGGATTTGCCCAATGTACGCGCCGTTGAAACGGTGCTGTACTTGCCGTCCGAATCCACACGGATGACGGGTTTAAGATTGAGCATCGCGCCTGCCAATGCTTTCACACGCCCAATGCGTCCACCCCGCGCAAGATATTCCAAAGTATCGAGCGTGTAGATCACCTCTGTCTTTACGCGGATCTTTGTCAATCTTTCCTGAATGGTATTCATTGCCCAACCAGCCTTGTTCGCAAGCGCTGCGGCCAATACCTGAAAGCGCTCACCACCAGAGAGAGTGAGTGTGTCCCAATAGCTGACATTCGCCTCCGCTTTAACAATTTCCCCACCATCGCGCGCCGCATTGATTGTTCCACTTAACCCGGATGATATGTGAATGGAGAAAATATTCTTCTCATTCTTGGAAAGTTTGCGATACAACTCCGCGAAGATCCCACCCGAAGGCTGCGCTGTCGTCGGGATTTTGGGTCTCATCGCTTCAAGGCGATTATAGAAATCATCCGCTGAAATATTTGCAGAACTTACTTCGCCTTCGGGGAATTGAATGAAGAGCGGCGCTGCAACAACGCCGAGTTGTTCCAATTCTTCGACAGACATATCCGCCGCGCAGTCAGTAACGATTTTCATATGACACTCCTTTTGTTTTCTTTCTGTTTTTACTTGCAAAAGATTGTACTGTCAAGATGATGGAAATAACAAGCTTGTTAAATTAAATGAGACGGCATTGGCCGTCTCATTTAATTATGTTCTTAGTGTGAAATTATCTCGCCTTACGTTGGTTTATACGCCGTGATCTTCGCGCTATATACCGCTTTGTAAACATCGTCGCGTGAAATGGAGCTCAAGTTAATGGTATCGTCCATATCAGCAAGGGCAGAGTCTACGGTCTCTTTGTCAAAGAAAACAGGTGTGACAGTTACATCGGTAAAACCAACAGATTTCATCATGCCGATATATTCTTCGGCTTCGACTGCGCCCGCCACACAGCCCGCCCATGCGCTCAGGCTTTGTTTGATTGCTTCGGGAAGCGGGCCAGCGGTGACAATATCAGAGACTGCAAGTTTGCCGCCCGGTGCAAGTACGCGGAAGGCTTCGTTGAAAACTTTTTCTTTATCAGGCGAGAGGTTGATAACGCAATTGGAGATGATCACGTCCACGGTATTGCTCTCAACAGGCAGGCGTTCCAAATACCCATGTCGAAACTCGACGTTTTTCAAGTTGACTCGTTTCGCGTTGGCTTGCGCGCGCTCGATCATTTCGGGAGTCATGTCCACGCCGATGACGTGTCCTGTCTCACCGACTTTTTGCGCAGCGAGAATACAATCAAGCCCTGCGCCTGAACCGAGGTCCAGCACGGTTTGACCGGATTTCAGTGAGGCGAGAGTGATCGGGTCGCCGCAACCATAGCTGGTGCTGGCTACTTCGGAGGGGACTGTGGTGAGCAGATCTACGGGGTAGATATTGCTTGATGTGTCGCAACTGTGATCGGGTCCGCAACAGGAAGCGGACTTTTTGATCCGATCTGCATAATGCTCGCGGACGGTCTCATGGATGGGGGTGGGGGATTGAGTCATTTTAGTCTCCTTGTTTTATATAGAAGTTTGTCTATGCGTTTTTGTAAAAACAATGGGACGCCGCCTAGGATGGCCTCCCATGTTTAACTAACCTTGTTTGGATTTGATGACGTTTAACGTGGTTTTAGATTCAGGCGCGAACTTGATCATTAACTGCCCACAGCATACGGCAACGTTTTCCTGATTAAGTGAATAAAAAGTTTGCTTGCCCTCTTCGCGCACTGTGACCAGATCCGCTTCGCGCAAAATAGCGAGATGATGGGAGACTGTTGGCTGAGAGACGTCTAGTTTCTCGACGATCTCGTTGACCGAGACCGAGCAGCAACAACAGATGTTCATGATCTTCTGGCGGGTTTCGTCAGAGATGGCTTTGGCAAAGAGGACAGGGTTAAATTTCATATTGATAACCTTCTATGCGTTATTATATAGGTAAGTGTCTATTTGTCAAGAGAGTTGGACTGCGCAAAACTCTTCGGATTTCCCGGCTGGTGGTTGCTACTTTTTTGCGCGCCGTGTAATGAAAATGTAAACCCATCTCCAGGCCATCATACCCAGCGTATGACTCCCGCCCAGGATCAAAACAAAGAGAGGTGGGACGGAAGCGTTCAATAAAACGGACCGCAAAACTGCTGCGAACGGTGCGGCAAATAATACTGCCATCGCAATGCGCCAAAGGTTTTTGGGGTTTGTGATGACCTGTTCTTCAAATAACCCAAACCAGGGTGTGATCAGAAACCAGGCGATCAAAACGGGAAAAAATGTAGCTCCCATGCGCGGTAGGTAGGACGCATCCGCTTCACCATGCGTTGCGAAGCCGATGACGGTCAGGATGGCGATCGCGAGAATATCGCCGAGTACGAGCAGTCTCTTGCTGTTCATGTGAATTGCCTATTCCCTGCGTCCCTTCGTTACGATGCGGATGGGCGTGCCCAGGAAATTGTATTCCGCGCGGATCTGATTCTCAATATAACGCAAATAGGAAAAGTGCATCAAACTCGGTTCATTGACATAAATCATAAATGTCGGCGGGTCACTGCGCACCTGCGTGCCGTAGAACATTTTGAGCACGCGGCCGGCATGGGTCGGGTGTGGATGCGCGTCCTGCGCTTTGTGAATGATCGAGTTGATCGTGGATGTGGTCAGCCGCGCGAGTCGTTCTTCCTGCACGCGTAATGCCATCGGCAATACCTGGTCTACGCGCTGGCCTGTTTTGGCAGAGATGAACAGGATCGGCACATAATCCATAAAATTTAAATCACGCCGAATTTTTGCCGTGAATTCTTCCATGCTGTTGTTGTCTTTTTCCACGGCGTCCCATTTATTCACGAGCACAACACAGGACTTCCATTCATCGAGGATAAAGCCGGCAATGTGCGCGTCCTGGGCTGTGATGCCGGTGGTTGCATCGATCATCAGCAGGGCAACGTCTGCGCGTTCAATGGATTTAAACGAACGCAAAACACTGTATTGCTCCACCCCATGCTCGATCTTTCCGCGCCGACGGATGCCGGCGGTATCAATCAAAGTAATTTCAAGTCCGCCAAATTCAATTTTTGAGTCAATCGAGTCGCGGGTCGTACCAGCGATTGGACTGACGATCACACGTTCCTCGCCAACCAATTTGTTTAATAAACTTGATTTCCCTGCATTTGGCTTGCCGACAAGCGCAATTTTGATGCTGTCATCTTCCTCTTCCTCCTTTTGTTCAGGGAAGGAGGCTACGAGCGCATCGAGGATGTCACCGGTGCTTGTGCCGTGAATGGCTGAGATTGCGTAGGGGTCGCCTAAGCCAAGCTCATAAAATTCAGAGGCCTGTTCGCGCCTTTCTCTTGATTCACATTTATTCACAACCACAAATATGGGCGGCCAGAATTTTCCATTAGGCAATTTTTTTTGCGAACGGCGCAGGATTTCTGCCACCTCGCGATCCGGTTCTGTCACTCCCGACTCGCCATCGTTGATAAATAAAACTGCGTCTGCTTCCTGAATCGCAACTTCAGCCTGGCGGCGGATATCTTCGATGAAATCAACAGAGCCAATTGAAAGTGGAGTCTTACCGCCGTGTGTCGGGTCAATTCCCCCAGTGTCAACAATATTGAACTTGCGTCCATTCCATTCGGCCTCGCCAAATAGACGATCGCGCGTGGTGCCGGCGGTTTCATCCACAATGGCTAAACGTTCACCCGCAAAACGATTGAAGAGCGTGGATTTGCCGACATTCGGTCGGCCTACCAAAGCAACAATGGGTTTCATGATATTTTATATTTTCCAACTTCCTACCTATGGTTTGGGTGTTGGCGACGCTGGCAGTGCGTTGATCGGTGTGATCACCACTTCGATTTTGTTTGGGAGAATCGATTGGACAATGACATCCGCGATTAGAATTTCCACTTTTAATGTGATCTGATATGTACCAGCCGTTAACCCGGTCAAGTCTACGGTGGCGCGCACGTCCTGGCGCGTAAGCGTATCCAACAGGGCTAATGGTCCTGAGATGATAATATCAACTGTAGTGGGCGATAATTGGGCTGTTAAGCCATTGCCAAGCCCGATTCTCTCAACTTTTTCACCTTCCAGTGTAAGACTACTTTCAATGGGTGACACCCCGGCCTGTACCAATACAGTTTGTTCGCCAATGATGGAAACGCCTTCGGGTAAAACAATTGAAAGCCGCGTGTTAATATCGTTCTGCGCATTTTGTAAATCCAAAGGTTCTGTCTCCACAACGCCGGGCAGGTCATTTACAAGCTGTGGGTTTGCAGAAAAAACTGTCACAATCGGTGGAAACACCGATAGGTCAATCAGACGATACCCCCTGGCGACCCGCCCGATAATTGTGACTTTGACAGCCACATCACGATACCCGCCTTGCTGGCTGACAGGCAGAAGTACGCGAATCTTTTCAGGAGAGATCGTGACCCCATCCACTTTTTGACCTTTCTCATCGAGACCTTCAACTGCCAGGGTCTGATCGAAATTTTCACGGATACCGCTCAGATTTACGGATACACGAGTGCGGGTCACTTTCTGAACCTGGGATTGGGCACCCGCGATTACAACTTTCACCGGCTCCAGGCTGGCATCCCCCACCTGATAGCCTATGGCGGCTTCACCGGATAAACTCAAATCCACGCTGAATGATTGTGTGACGAGCGGTTCCATGGTGAAAGTGATCGTAAGCGGTGAGACTGAAACGATCTGCACAGGGCGCGTATGCACCTGTATCTGTAAATCCAAAACATGTTCACCCGAGCTCAAGCCTGAGAGATCTAAAATTGCGCTAACGATTTGCGGGTCTGCATCTATCAAATTCCAAACAGAACGCGGCGCGCGCAGGGTTATTTCCACTTCCTTTGGAATTTTGCTATTCAAGACAAGGTTGGGAGATTGACCAATGATTTGCACAGGCACAGCCGCTGGAAGTGTGCGCGTTTCATCCGGGTCTGCCGATGTCACTGCGGAGATCCAAACGGCAATTGCAAGTGCGAATGCCCAAAGGAAGGTGCGGAAATTTTTAGTGATCCAACGAATCATGATTTGTCTTCTTTGCGATGAAACAAGCCGGGTAGGAGTCTTTCGAGCAGGTTTGGTTTATTTAGTTTGCCATGTGGATGGAAAAATGCCATCAAAATGTTTTCCAGCCGCTCAGGGTTCAGCCGGCGGAGTACTCTACCAGCATGTGCAATTGAAATGGCGCCGGTCTCTTCCGAGACGACAACTGCAATGGCATCGCTGGTTTCGGATATGCCCAACGCAGCGCGATGACGCAGTCCCATTTGGCGTTCGGGGGTGCGGTTCAATATTCCGCTTGCAGATAGAGGCAGTACACAAGCCGCGGCAGAGATTTTTGAATTGACGATGATGACTGCGCCATCATGCAGGGGCGTATTGGGGTAAAAGATTTGCAATAATAATTCAGGTGTAACGCGCGCATTCATCTGAACGCCGCTTTGAGCGAACTCATCGAGATTGTCCAATCTTTGCAAAATGATCAATGCGCCATGTTGGCGGGCGGATAATCTTGCTGTTGCGGTCACAACCGCATGGATGGTTTGCTCAAGGGCGACATCTGCTGATTTAACGGAAGCAGGCCAAATAGTCCCGGCGCGACCGAGGCGTTCCAGCGTCCGCCGAATTTCCGGGGCAAAGATCACCGGCAGGGCCAGCAATAAGGCCGGCAGGGAATTCCGTGCAAACCATGAAAAGGCAGGCAGTTCCACAAGACTGGTTAAGAGGATGAGCGCCACGACAAGCAGGATCATCCCGCGCAGTAAGGCCATGGCCTGAGTATCGCGCAGGGAATAGAGCAAGCCAAAGAAAATCAGCGTGACGAGTATGATATCAAGAACGCTCAGCCAGCTGATCCGTTGGAATATAAAGAAGATGTTGTTGAGAAATTCAGTCAATGTAATAGGTTGGAGGATCAGTGATCGGCAAACAGGGCAGGATAAATCCTGATGACCTGATACCGGACTCTAAGCCCTAAATGGGATGCAGGACACGGTCCTGGCGCAATTGTTTAAAGAAGAGCGCGCTTCCTGTGGACATGGATTCAATTGCGGCATCCTGCCAGGCCAGCACGTCAATGGTTTGCGGGGTGCGCGGTTCATAGCCCAGTTTTTTCCAGAGCGCTTCCTGTGTGGAGAGTTCATTCACGGCAAAGATCAGCGATGCTTCGCTTTGTAATTCACTGGATGCGTTTTCCACTTCCTTGATCAAGGTTTCAAGCGCTTTTTGCACATTCACATTTTCTTCAAGGAAGATATCGGTTGTGCGTGCCACAAGATTTTCCACCTGCCAGCCAGCCAGCCCAACAAACCGTCCATCCTGTTCAAGAAGCATGAAGGCTTTGTCGCCAAAATCCACCATGACATCGCTGGCCGTCGCTTTGCGCCTGCCCTGGCTAAGGCGTGTAATCAATTCTGCGATGGCGGAGGAGTGTTTGGGCTTTCCGCGCTTGACAGTGAATTCACCGGTGGAAGGGACAAATTTTTTATTCGCGACGGTGTCTTCCAGCGCGTTGCTTGCAACCGGGACGATCTTCTTCCAACCCTCGCTGACTTGCTTCCACAAATCATCATAGGAACCGGTGTTCACAATCACAAGGTTCGCAAGAGCAACTTTGGCGCTTTGAGCAGATTGCATTTGGATGCGTTCCAAGGCCTGTTTTCGATTCAGCCCGCGTTTACGCATCAACCTTTCCACTTGCACCTCTTGTGGGGCAGTTGTAACCCAAATGGAATCGCATACCTTTCGCAGTTCGCCTTCAAGAAGTTTGATCGCCTCGATCACGACCACGGGCTGGGATGCGCTTTTTATTAATATTTCCGCCGCCTGACGCACGAGGGGATGGACAATGGCTTCCAGTTGTTTCATTGCATCCGCGTCATTTAAGACGAGATTTCCAAGTTTCTTGCGGTCGATCTCTCCGTCTTTGTTGACCAGCCATTTTCCGAATTCATTGATCACATCTTGATAGCCTGGTGCGCCTTTGGCATACGCGCGGTGAGTCAGCGTATCCGCATCCAGGGTATATGCGCCCAAATGTTCG
>DATEDD010000089.1:0-3657 GCA_035286565.1 Anaerolineales bacterium | reverse complement strand
CCCCAGTTAATGATGCCAGGGAAACGCGAATCGTCACGCCAGTCAGGCGGTCCTTTACGAAGATATCTTCTACATTATTCGTATCACCGGCAACCAGATTCGCAGCACCCGAAGCAAACGCGACGTATCGACCATCTTCTGAGAGCTGGCCTCCATAGGATCTGCCAATCGCCTGCGCGCCGCTTGAGTCAACAGAAACGCGTGTAAGATCTCCCGGGGCTGCTGTTGCCGGATGTACCATCCCCGAAAACGGGCTTGCCAGCAATACCAACAACACGAGGATGGAGATGCCTCTTGAATGATTTTTCATGGATTTTGGAATCATCGTACACTCCTTTCATGAAAATCATGTTTTCAACTAATATATATCACCAATGAAGGGTGCAATCCATAATAGTATGAGATTAAAAAAACCTCCGGGCTTGAACCCGGAGGTTTTGGGTTTGATTTATCCGTACAGGTCTTTTCTGAAAAATTCCGGCAGGGCAAATGCCGCCCTGTGGATGCCGGGGTTGATGTAGTTATTTTTCCCCGGCGGATAGGGAGTTTTCAGTCCATTTTCCCAGGGTATGTTCGAGACATACATGAATCCGATCCCGCCGCCCGGGTAGGTGGGGATGTTTGCATAATAATAAGCCGGGTTCGTTGTGAGCGTTTTGGCAGATTTGTAAATCTGTTTTATCAAGTCGGTATCGAAAAAGGGTTGTTCGCATTGCGTGGAGGCCGCTCCGTTTGGTGTCAACGCGCGCGCCATCAACTTGTAAAATTCATCAGAGAACAATCGCTCCGCCATGCCGATGGGATCGGTGGTGTCAGAGATGATGACATCGAACTGACCGGGGTTTTCCTCGAGGAAACCAAAAGCGTCCCGAATGAGCAGTTTGGTACGTGGATCAGCCCACGGGTCGCCAAAAGAAGCGATGAAATGTTCACGGGCTAAATCCACCACGCGTTGATCCAACTCACAGACCACAACTTCTTCGACGGATGAGTATCGCAAAACCTGGTGTAACGCCCCCCCATCTCCGCCGCCGACGATCAACACACGCTTCGGCTTTCCAACTGCGAGCATGGGCACATGCACGATCATCTCGTGATAGCCCATGTTATCGCGCTCTGTGAGTTGGATGATGCCGTCCAAAATCATGGCTTTGCCAAAAAAATCAGTTTCAACAAATTGCAAATGCTGAAACTGCGTTTGTTCATCTGCAAGGATCTTTTTAATACGAATGCCCTTACGATAATAAGGATGTAATTCTTCAGTAAACCAGAAGCTCATTTGGGGTCCTATACAGCGATTGGTAGTCGGGTTTCAATGGATGCTTCACGGTCCAGCTTGCGAAGCGAGAAATCATCTGCGCCGAAGGCTGTTTTGATGCGCATCAGCAAAGGCATCATATCCTTGCCGATGGCACAGGTAAAAAGATCTATCGCGCAGTAGCCATATTCAGGCCAGGCATGCAAACTGGCATGCGACTCTGCGAGCAGCAAAAAACAGGTAAAGCCATGCGGGCTGAACTTGTAAAAGCCCTCATCCACAACCGTTAAGCCGCTTTCACGCACTGCTTGGGCAAACAGTGAATAAGCTCGCTCGCTATCCATGAGAATCTCTTGGTTGCAGTCGGAGAGATCGAAAATAAAATGCTCTCCCAATTTCAAAGTCGCGTTCACTCACACCTCCAATAGGGAAAATATAGGTGACAGTCTGTTCAACAGTGACTGTCACCTTCTGTATTTTATATGAGCGCGTGCGCCTGTCAATCTTTTAAGCCAGTGAATATTATTGATTGAACTGCCAATTTAAAGTCAAATCCATCATCACACAGGACTGACAGATCATAATCATGATCCGATCAAGTTTACGATCGATGATTAATAACACGTAAAAAATGGCAGAAATAAAACCCCGGAGTATTAACTAAATTGCCAAACCGACTACCCGTGTCTGCTCATGAATTTTTCCATTCTCGCCAGGGCTTCCTCAATCTTTTCATACGCAGTTGCGTAACATGCCCGTACAAACCCGTCTCCACCGGGACCGAAGGCATTGCCCGGCACCACGGCCACTCCTTCTTCACGCAGGAGAGATTCGGCGAAGGTTTCATCGTCCATGCCGGAGGCTCGGATGTTGGGAAATGTATAAAAAGCGCCGCGCGGCTCAAAGGTCGAGAGACCGAGGCGATTGAGTCCAGCCACCAAAAGACGGCGGCGGCGGTCGTATTCGGTCACCATTTCCTGCACGTAGGGTTCGCCCGTTTTCAATGCTTCGATGGCGGCGTCCTGCGCGGTAGTGGGCGCGGACATGATGGTGTATTGATGGATGCGCACCATGCCTTGAATGAAGTCGGTCGGTCCACAGGCATAGCCAATGCGCCAGCCTGTCATGGCATAATCTTTTGAAAAGCCGCCGAGCAAAACCGTGCGGCGTTTCAGGCTTTCATCCAAAGCGGGGAAGCAGACATGTTCAAAGTCATAGACGAGGCGGTCGTAGATTTCATCCGAGACGACAATCAGATCGTATTGTTCGGCGATTCTGCCGATCTCCAGCATCACCTCACGCGGGGCGACTGCGCCTGTTGGGTTGGATGGATAACCGATGAAGATGACCCTCGTGCGCGGTGTGATGGCTTTGCGAATGTCATCCGGGTCAATAGTGAAATTATTTTCGAGCCGCGCTGGAATCTCAATTGGCACGCCGCCCGCGAGGATGACCTCGGCTTGATACGAAACAAAACATGGCGTGGGGATGATGACCTCATCACCGGGGTTCAGGATCGCAGTAAAAGTGAGATATAACGCCTCCGAAACGCCGACCGTTGCAACGATCTCGCTCACGGGGTCATATTTCACTTTGTATAATTTTTGCAAATTATCCGCAATGCCCTGGCGTAATTCCAGCCTGCCGTGATTGGACGTGTAATGCGTTTCGCCGTTTTGCAATGAACGGATGCCCGCATCGAGGATCGGTTTGGGCGTTGTGAAATCCGGTTCGCCGATTCCCAGTGAGATCACATCCTTCATCGTTGCGGCAATATCAAAGAACTTGCGAATACCGCTGGGCTTTAACCCAGCCACACGTTTTGAAAGTCTTTCCACTTCACCAATTTCCTGCATTGCGTCTCCTTGAATTATTTTTTATTTCGTGTAAAACACAGATCGTTTTCTTTGGTTATCAGCACAGCCGGCGTCTTGACCACATTCGTGTTCGGAGCAGGTGTCAGCGTCCTAACCAAATATTGTTTGTAGAAATCTACCAACATGTTTTTTTGAAACGCCTGCTGATCTCTACAAAAGCATCCCTTTTTTTAATCAAGTCTGTCATTTTTTTGATGGCATCCTCATTAGACATACGGGGTTCCTGTTTGGGTTTCAAAATTATACCGTAGCAGGTCACATTTCTAACGTGGCTTAGCCCGCGTTCAACTTCGCCACAGTCACACCTTCACCACCCTCGGTACTTCCGCCCTCCTCAAACGACTTCACATACTCATGTCCACGCAAGGCTTCACGAACAGCTTGACGCAACTTACCGGTCCCTTTGCCGTGAATGATGCGTACGAATGGCAAGCCCGAAAGATAGGACTGCTCCAAATATCGTTCCATCTTATCCAATGCATCCTCAGACATCAACCCGCGCAAGTCTACTTCCATGCCGGG
>DATEDD010000088.1:0-6412 GCA_035286565.1 Anaerolineales bacterium | reverse complement strand
CCAGTGTGGGGGAAATCGGCGCGGTCTATGGACTCGGTCAAAATAGCAGCAGCAGCAAGTGAACCATGCAAACCAAATTTTGATACACCCATATTTTCTACGGCGCGGCCGAGTGAATGGGCATCATCGGGAAATGGGGCGAGAGAAAAATCAATGCCATTGAAAATTAGGGATTTGGGATTAGGAATTAGGGATTGGGCGATGCGAGCAATGGCTTGTCCATGCTTGGTAATGGAAGCGGTCAATTCTTGCCGTCCATCGTCTATCGTCTGTTGTCCAGCGAATGCATTGACCGCCAAATCTGCTGCCTCAGTAGCAATCGCAAACGCAGGCTTTTCCTGATCCCAATACGCGGCAGGAAAAAATGGCGCGCCAGCTTTGACATTTGCCAGCGCGGCGAAACGTAAATTGGCAAAGCCATCTGGTGTGATCGTGGATGCTTGTTGAATGATCTTCGAACAAGCTTGTATCGCTTGAAGCGAAATCCCGTTTTTCTTTTCCGCCATTACGCCGCCGAAGAAGATATTTTCACTCGCAGCAATCGCTTCGGGGATGACAGCATAGCTCTCAGGGAATTCGATCAACGCAGGACCAAGCGCTGCATACGCCACCCCAATCTGCTTCAACATCTCAGCCATTTTTTGCGCGAGGTGCGGAGTCTCTTCTACTTTGCCATTCAACAATTTAGGAAATGGGGTTGTAGCCAGGCGCGTAGTCTGCACTTCGTAACCCGCCGCTTCATACGTGGACTTTGCCTGCGCCAAAAACTCGCTAGCCTTTTGCAGGGCCTCTTCATCAAGCGGATATTTGGGATTGAGAAAATAGGTGATTGAACGAATTTTCATAATTCTTTATTAACCTATGCTCTGCCATATATCCAAAGGAATTTGTCAAGTTCCTTAAAACTAAACTGGGACAGGCTGTAGTGCTTCCTGAAAGCTTCAATAACCTCCTTGTAGCGAGGATAATGTCGAAGGTCAATTTGTTTAAATTCCATGAAGTTGTGTTGATTATGATAAGCCCAAAGCAATTGATCAACGTAACTGTCGTATATTGGATACATTTCTGGTTGATGCCAATGGCAATATTTACTAGCAAATGAATAATTGTTGCGTATTTTTCCTTTAATCGCTATGCGCGCAATTTTCTCAACAACCTCAGATGTTCCTTTTTGAAGTTCAATATCAATATGTTCTTTCACGATATGCTCCGCCATTCTTACAATCGCATAAATATTTGTGCTGTACAAAGAATTAAGAGCCGCGGCTTTTATGAGGACATCGCGCAAATTATGATTATCGGGATATTTTTCGAATAATTCTGACAATACATTCTCCACAAGGACAAGCTCATTATCATCATTAAATTTGTTTATGTATTTTTGAACCAATTCAACAGTTGGAATCTCAACTACTTTACTCATGATTTCCTCTGCCTTACTACTTCAAACATCAACACAGATCCAGCCACGCCTGCATTCAATGACTCAATTCTCCAGGACATTGGAATGCTGAGTTTCTGGTGCGCCAATTTCTGCGCGAACTCGCTTGCGCCATCTGCCTCGCCTCCGATGATCAAAGCTAATGGCTGGCGTAAATCAGTCTCCCAGCATGATTGTCCGTTCATATCGGCAAGGTACATTCGCTGATTCGCTAACTCGCAAAATCGCTTAATCTCATCCCATGTCATCGCATGGATCGGCAAATGAAAATGCGCGCCCATGCCAGAGCGGACGACTTTGGGCGCAAACGCGTCCGTTGTTTCGGGTGGGAGGAGCACAGCCTGCACGCCTGCCGCGGCCGCGGTCCGCAACAATGTGCCGAGATTGCCCGGGTCGCGGATCTGATCGGGGATGAGAATGAAATCAAGAGAATTAGAGATTGGGAGATTGGAGATTTCGAGAACAGCAAGAATACCTTGTGGTGTTTCGGTTTCACTCAAAGATTGCATCAAACTTTCTGATATTTCCTCTACTTCAACTACGCGAGAGGTAAGTCGTTCAACGAGCGACCTTCCACGTTTGCTAAGCGTGTTATCGTATAGCGCAAACCTAATTCTCCAATCTCTAATCTCTGCCTCTTCCACTAATCGCACACCTTCAACGACGAACGCATTTGCTTCTCGCCGTTCCTTTGCGCGGCTTTGCAATGCGCGGATAAGCTTTATCTTCGAATTTTGGTTGGATGTGATCATGAGCGATGGTTAGGGAAGCATGGATAAATGGGTGAAAATAATTAACCGTTCTCCATTCTCCAGGTTTTCAAAAATATATCAATCGTGGGCTGGTCAAACAAGACAAGTCGGATTGTTTTTAATTTCGAATGCTCTTTTTCAAGATATTCATCAATTGATTTGAAAATGATACCCGCCGCGCGGTCTTTTGGAAAGCCGAATATCCCGGTTGAAATGGCAGGCATGGCAATGGACGAACATTTCAATTCATCAGCCACGCTCAGAGTGCCGGCGACCGCATCTGCGAGATTTTTATCTTCATCGCCGTCACCCCAGACGGGACCCACAGCGTGGATAATGTATTTCGCAGGCAGCGCCCCGCCCGAGGTCCAGGCTGGATGCGCATGCGTGACGAGTCCATGTTGCTGAATCCACTTGTCGCTTTCTTTTTGAATCAAATCCCCGCCGCGCCGCACGATAGCCCAGGCTACACCGCCGCCATGCTGTAAATGTTCATTAGCCGCGTTGACAATGGCATCCACTTCTTCTGTTGTGATGTCACCTTGAACAATTTGCAGGGTTTGACCTGTTGAAAGAGTGCGTTCAATCAAAATGGTATTCATCTTCTTATTTTACCCCCGTTAAATATTGTAGGGGCGCAGCGGCGCTGCGCCCCTACAATGTTATTTTGTTTTCGCCACAACCGCGGCGAATGCCTGCGGATTGCGTACTGCGATATCGGCCAGCATCTTGCGATTGAGCTCGATGCTTGCCTTCTTGAGCGCAGCCACCAATTTGCTATAGGTGGTGCCGTTCAAGCGGGCCGCGGCGTTGATACGTGCGATCCATAACTTGCGCAGATCGCGTTTGCGTACGCGGCGATCACGAGTGGCGTACCACAGGCTCTTCAGCATGGCTTCGTTTGCACGTCTGAATAACAAGTGCTTCGAACCGCGCTGGCCCTTTGTGATCTTCAAAACTTTTTTGTGACGTAGATGCCCATGCGGGCCTCTTTTTACGCGCATTTCTTTACCTCCTGCAAACCCGCGGGCGTCGGCATCCTTCGTCTTCGCTCAGGACTACCAGTTGTGTACACCCGAAAGCCGCAACTAAAAATTGACGATTACCGGAATATCGATTATTCCATGTTTGGAGCAAGGCGCTTGATGCGTTTAATGTACTTGCGTCCCACAACGGGGACCATTTCGCTCAATAACGCCTTTGTGCGGTCAGAAGTGCGGCGGCGCAAATGGCTTTTGCCGCCTTTCGTTCGCACAAGTATGCCGGAGCCGGTTAAACGAAATCTTTTAGATGTCGCTTTATGGGTCTTCAGCTTTAATTTACCAGACTTCTTTGCTTTGCGGGGCATTTCCGGTTTTCTCCTTTCAGACAAAATTAACCGCGGGATTTAATTACACCCACGGACTATCAACATAGTGACTCTGTACGGGCGACCCTTCAAGATCATTAGAACACTTTGACTTTCAGGGCGGGTCGCCCCTACTTCTTTAGGCTTCCGCTTCAGACTTAACCTCAGCCTGCTCGCTTTTTTCCTTCTTTTTTACTGCGCCTTTAGCGGGCACCAACACCACGAGCATCGTGCGGCCTTCCATTTGAGGCGCGACTTCGATCGTAGCGATGTCAGATAGGTCTTGAGCGATCTCTTTCAAATCTTCCAGTGCGATCTCGGGATAATCCATTTCACGGCCGCGAAATTTGACGGTCACGCGCACTTTATGTCCTTGACTCAGCCAGCGGCGGGCATCATCCACTTTGAAATCGCGATGGGCTACGTTCGTCTTGGGCCGCAGGCGGATTTCCTTGAGCTCGATCTTGGTCTGGGTTTTCTTGGCCTCACGTTCCTTCTTTGCTTTTTCGTAAATGAATTTCCCAAAATCCATTACACGGCAAACTGGCGGCGTGGCGCCGGGTGAGACTTCAACCAGGTCCATTTCAGCATCACGAGCGATTTGCAGTGCCTGACGAATCGGCACAACACCCACGTTTCCGCCATCCGGACCAATCAGACGAACCTCCGCGACGCGGATGCCCTCATTTACTCGAAATTCGTTAGCGCTTATGAGTTTCTCCTCTTGTTATACAGAAAACAAACCCAGCTCTCGGCTGGATTTTTTAGCGGGCGAATAATACCATGAAGGCTGGTGAGTCGTCAATAAAATAGAGCCGAGTGCACTCGGCTCTATCCATCACATATGCGGATTGACTTTGGCTTCCAGTTTTTCCTTCGGCTGAAACCCCGTCATACGTTCCTTGATCTCACCGCCTTTGAAAAGCATCAGGGTCGGGATGCCCATCACGCCGTATTTCATCATGAGATTTGGGTTTAAATCGGCGTCGAGTTTTACAACCTTAACCTTGCCATCCCATTCGCCGGCAAGTTGTTTGACGATCGGTTCGATCATTTTACATGGCTGGCACCACGCGGCTGTGAAATCCACTAGGACGGGCAGTTCCGCGCCGATGACTTCATCTTGAAAGTCTGATTCGGTTACATATTTTACATCTGTCATTTTTTGCCTCCAGGCACATTGACGGCATGTTGATTGACATTATTACGTTGACGTCTTTATTTTGCCATGATAAAATGCAGTCCGCTTTACCGCTTGTTGCATAAGTTACTAAATTTTTGACAGAAATTATGAGTAAATATCTTAATTCTGGTTTAGTTATTTTTGCGGCACTCTGTACGAATGGGCGCGTAGCTCAATGGCAGAGCAGTAGCCTTTTAAGCTATTTGTTGAGGGTTCGACCCCCTCCGCGCTCACAAGAGAGTCTTCCGTTTGGAAGGCTTTTTGTTTTGTTGAGTGTCCCCACAGGGGGGATGATATTCGACCCCTCCACGCTCACAAGAGAGTCTTCCATTTTGGAAGGCTTTTTAATTTATTCATTTTCATCGATGTCTTCTGCGTCCAGTGACAAAAGATCGAATTTGTCCAACTCTTCGTTGAAGTCCAGGTTTTCGAGGGCATCCTCAAGAAAGGCGACGAGGTCTTCGTCCTCGGTTTGTTCGATCAAATGGACGAGGTAAATGCGCACATCATCACCGCCTATCTGCGACAAAGACCAGATGACCGCGGAGATGACATCATCGTCCTCCTCTTCATCTTCAAGCATTTGAAGCATGATCGGACCAGCCTCTTCAATGCTGAGTTCGCCCGCGGCTTCGGCAGCAGCCAGGCGGATGCGTGGGTCTTCTTCCAATAATTTGCTGACTACATCATCATTCCAGCGGTTATCGTGGGAGCGTCCCATGGCGCGCAAACTGCTGGCAACCCAGGTTGGGTCCGCGCGTTGAAATGCAGATTCGATCATGTTGGCCATTTCATCACGTGAAGAATAGCCGAGGGATTCGAGCGCGCGTTTGCGCAAAGAGGGATTGTCTTCGCTGCGGATTACGGACATTAAGGCATCTTCCACTTTTCGTTGAAATTCCTCGTCCAGTTCCTCCAATTCGCCAAGCAGGACAAATTCCCCCAGCAGGTTCGCGGATTCCATGCGCGGAGCGAGGTCTGCGTCGTTGAGGAAAATGTCTATTAATGTGTCAACAAGTTCAGGGTCGTTTGATTCGGCTAGCAATCCAATCGCACGCGCGCGGACTTCTCCATCCGCATCGTTCAATAGCGCCATGCCGATCTCTTCGTAGGAGACGAGCACCTCCGAGTTAAGGTGGGATAGAAGCTCTTCGAGCAGGAGTAGTTTTCGGTTAGGTTTGACGCTGGGCCACACATCCAGAAAAAGCCGCAGAGACTTAGGATCCAGGTCGGAATAATGTTGGAGGTGGCTGTGCGGGATTTCCTTTTTGGAATCCAGCAAATGATCAAGAACGGATTGGAAGGTAATGGTTTCAGACATGTTTATGGTGTCGGGAAGGAAGCGGGGTTGACGAAATCCATCACATTCACAAAGAGCATCAGGCTGATCAGCAGGAGCATGGCAATGCCATTGACCATGTTTTCCCATTCGGCAGGTATGCGCTTGCGGAAGAGAATTTCAGGAAGCGTAAAAAGGATGCGTCCACCGTCCAGCGCGGGGATGGGGAAGAGATTAAGCACACCGAGCGAGATGCTCAATACGCCGATCAGATTGAGAGTCCAATTTGTGGGCTTGGACGCGCCTGAACCAGATGGCGCAGATGCAACTTCCTGGCGGCTTGATACATCCTCCTCGACTGCCACATCAAATATATCGAAAATACCTTTGAAACCGATAAAACGGGCAT
>DATEDD010000087.1:0-2662 GCA_035286565.1 Anaerolineales bacterium | reverse complement strand
CGTCCCCGGCGGCGCAGGGAAGGACGACGCAAGGAGCAACTTGCGACTACGCGACTACCATTTCCTTGAAAGTGTCGGGTGACTGGTCCATAAAGAGTTTATTAATCCCAACTGCGCTGAGGCTCATAAGAAGAGGCATGACGGGGATTAGAAAACGGAGCTGGCTTTCCACTGCCATATATGCCAGGCTGATTATGACTAAACTGCCCCACAAAGGCCAAGTCCTAAAGAAATTTCCCTTGCGCACTCCAATCCATGCAAAAATCATTAGAACAGCCTGCATCGCCATGATTACATAATCCCGGCGGGTTGCAAGATAAAGATAACCTTCAGGGATTTGCCAGTTGAACCAAAGCAGAAAAAAACGATAACCTGACGACAACATGTATTTGAAGGGGTGAGACCGGATTATTTTTATGGCCTCTGCCTTGTAGATTACATCCATCTGTGCTTCGTTTTCCATGCCGCTCAAGTCCTTTTTTCTTTCAACCAGCAGTTCTTGAACCGCTATCTTTCCATCCACTCCGTCAATGAAGTGGAGATAGTTGTCTGTCGTAAGCGCGTAACTTTGACGGAAAATGTTATAACCAACCAGACTTGAACCTAACAGTGGGCGTCCGAGAGAAATTTGATTCCTCACGATCCAGGGCAACATGATCAGGGAAGCCGCCCCAAAGAGAATTAGCGAAGGTTTAATGATATCCAAAAGATTTCGGCCTTGACGCCATCTCTCGACGATCAACCCGCCCATTAGAATCGCGGGGATGGTTAAGATTGCAGAACGGGACAGTATGCCCAGTCCCAACCCTGCTCCAGCGATGACCCAATCTTTAACTCGATTTGTCCTCCTTGCACGCAGAACAAAAAGCATCCCGAAAGTGACAAAAAATGTGCCCAATAAATCACCAGAGACTTGCGGAATCAGATCAACAGCCGGCAGGTAGATTGTCCACAAGAATGTTGCGATCAGAGCCGCCCGTCTATTTGCCCATTCAAGCGTAAGCAGATAAACGCATATCAGAACAGACAGATAAATTAACAACTCGAAGGCCGTCGCAGCCCATAAGGATTCATTGCTCAATTTGGCAACCATGGCAAATAAGAGCACGGGAACCGGCTCGCGCGCGGCCGTGGTTTGGTTACCGATCTCACAAAATGGAAAGTATCTGGGGATGCAAAGGCTATATCCCCGTCCGTGAATTAGATTCAAACTAATCACCCACCACGAATCAGTCGAACCAGATTCCATGCTAGGCGGATCAGCCAAAATTATGGTTGTACTGAGCAGAAGACCGAATAGTACGATCACCCCGAGAATGTGAATTGGATAACGATCCATGATTTCACCGGCTCGAGTCATCCAATACGCCCCGCGTTGTTTTAGAGATTGCCCTATTTGTTTGTATCGCGTCATTATATGTTCAAGATCCTGTTTTTGACGAAGAATAATTTACAGCCTGAAAATGTGGTCTCGATACGCCCTTCGCTGCCGCTCACATCGTCCCGACACTTGCGCCGTACGCCAGTGCGGTGTGCTCTTTCGGGAGGGTTACTTGACCACTACAAAGTATCGGGTGGCTAGAAAAAAATCACAAGCGAGAAATTCAAGACGGTTTTAATCCTACAAATCATTCGCTATATCTTGCAAGCCCAGTTCAAGCAATTTTTCTTTGGATGGCTTGCCACTTTCCAAATCCCAACCGCGAGCTTCGTAATATTCTTCAAGCATGGCAGGAAAATCAGGGACAAACCCCATCGAACCACCTTCTTTGTATGGCTCCAATAGTGCTTTAGGAAGTTTATCGTTTGCGCGAGTTAATCCCATGCGATTATTGATGGCGCGTTTGATATTCCAGCCGCGTTCGCCTGATCTCATCATATCTTCGATGGTCCATTCGTAGCCGCAAGCCGCGTTGACCAGGTCCACTTGCATTTGGGGATCAACATTGGCAAAGATGCACATCACGACAGAATTGAAGAATGTCCGCCAGTTTTGATGCAGTGCAACATTCCCAGCCTTTTCCGCCTGAGCATGGCGGTCGTAATACCTGATTCCTAATTTCTCATTTGTATGTCCCCAATCAACGAAGAAATAATCAGATTGATTATGGCACGCCCCACGCGGACTGGTCGCATACGACAGCGCCATGCCTGAAACGCCGCGCGGATCGTGATACGCAACTTCGAGTCCATTCACTTGCACGGCTTCATCTTCCGCGTCGAATGCCGCGCCGAATTGACGCGAGCCGCGCGCCAGCAAATCCCCGATCCCTTCGCGGCGCGCAATCATTTGAATCAGCTGCCGCACCACCATGAAGTTTCCCCATGTGAGTTCAAGTCCGCCTGTATCCTGTTTTGTCAGCTTGCCCATTTCAAACAAATGAAATGCCAGGCCAATCGTATTCCCTGTGCTGATGGTATCCATGCCATATTTATCGCACAGTTCACCGAGCCGTACCACTTCAACCAGATCATCAATTAAAAGATTAGGACCAAAACCAACGATCGTTTCGTATTCGGGTCCCTTGCGCTTTTTACCGTCGCCCAAATTCACCACACGTCCGCACGCGATCACGCATCCCTGACAAGCGCTGGTTCCCACCAAAATACTTTCAGCCATCTTCGAACCAGAGACATTATCCACAGCGGGGAACGCGCCTTG
>DATEDD010000086.1:0-6529 GCA_035286565.1 Anaerolineales bacterium | reverse complement strand
CGCGTCGGGCGCTCAGTCCCAAATCGGCGGGCGGTGCTTGGCTCGAACGGGATTAAAGCGGTCGGAGTGATTAGAACCTATCTCAAAAACGGTAGGGCGCGCCCTGCGCACCGATCTACAGCTTAAACGAAGCCATTGGTGCGTGGGACGCACCCTACAAAAATCGATACATGGCATTTTGAGATAGGTTCTAGTAGCCAGGTATCCGCCTGTACTTGTTACCCTTACGTATGTATTCCGTGTTCGGCCTCTGCGCTCGATCCGCTGGTAAATGGACTTTCGTATCAAGGAAGGATATGAGCTTATCAAGCCCGGCATCCAAGTTGACGGCCTTTAACTCACCTACTTTCTCATCGTTTAGCCGCATCACATAGCGCTCATCTACATAGATTAAGCCATTGTCGAATGCTCTGTGTATTGTGGGCGAGAGAGCTATTCCATTTGTTACATGATCGCTGCTTTCTTCAGAGGGCACTGGGAGAATGTGAGCAGCGTCCACGAGTTTTAGCTGAGCACGGGTAACGGCACAGCGATTGTCATAAGCACCGAGCACTTTCTTTCTGAAGTTTGCATCTCGCGAGTAACGACTAATACTTGCAACGATCTTCTGTCGGTCAGATGCTAAACCCCGAATATCCTTTTTTTCGATCTTTTCGATCTCTGTTGCACGACGCAGTAACTTCAACATCCGAGCATCGGCACCATATTTGTGAAGTGCTTCAGCATTGGTTATATAGGGAAAACCGGGGTCACTCTGACCCCGGTTTCGGGGAGGATGCCTTGACCAGCTGTAATGTGTTAACTAACAGGAAATAAAACGATAGAAGTTGGTTCGTTATCATTAAATTCAAAATCACCATCAAATGCGTTTTCGGGTTTATAGTTTCCGAATGAAATCCCATCTGATAAGCGAGAGAAGTTATTTCCTTCGCCATCCTTAGATAAAATTACTGTGTAATCATCGGGAACATCTTTAAGAAATTCTCTCAAAGCACCAACTGTCACTATTTTTATTTCCAGCGTCATTTTAATTTATTAACCTCCATTTGCCGTTTATCAATTCAGCTAAGCCCTTTTTCTTTAACTGTTGTTGTGCTGTTCTGACAGCGTGTTTCCATTTTTTCCCAAAACGAACGCCATCTATTACTCGATCAACGCTATTATCGCAAAGGTCAGGATGAATTTCTTCAACAAAGTTATGAATGGCAACAGTTGGTAATGGGCCATTTTTTTGAATAATATAAAAGATTGTTTTTTCAAAAACAGAATGTAACGCCCCTTCGGCTAATCTGACTTTTATTAACTTATCATTCGCTTTATTGAGTGCTTTTCGGAATTTATTTTCAATTTCCTTTTTTGAAGAGTTCTCTTTTTGCTTGTACAGTTCTTTTATCTCCTCAGAAACTTCACAGTACCCATCTATTTCTTCTGAATTTATTAAAGCTCCGAGGTTTGCATAACCGATTAAATCATTTTTAATGACTGAAATGGTTTTTATTTCATTGATAACGACACCATATTCAAAATTGTTATAAATACCACCAGCAGTAAGATTCCCAGATGTGACTATCGCCTTGCTGGTATCACTGATATAGACTTTAGCGTGTAATCTTGGCAAATGAAAAAGTTGGATTGAATGAATTGCTTTGAAAAGCTGTCTAAACGATTTGGGGTCTGTTGAACCTTGATATATATTTCTTGGGGATAAATCAGTAAGGAATTTTAAAATACCTTTCTCTTTAAATTTTCCTGACACACTAGATAACAAAAAGTCAGCACCAATATCGGAAATGTATGGACTTGAGATTAAAAGTTCATTTTCAACATTTTGAAAAACATCATTGAGGTTTTTATTCCACCCTCTCTGTATAGTCTCAAGCATCATTTTGGCGTTACGCACGCGTTGGCAATTTTGAGGGATTCCACCAATGAAATTCCCACGCCAGATGAAAACCAAACTCTTTGCAGAGCATTATTAACAATTCATAGTGATAGAGACTACGCGTCGGAAGCCCAGGAATCCACGCCCCACCAATATCGATCACGAGAGAGCCCGAGTCCTTTAAGATTCGCCGAAATTCTTGGCCAAACGGACGAAACCACTCGACATATTCATGAGAGTCGGCATTCCCGTAATCTTTTTTCCTGACTAAACCGAAAGGGGGCGATGTCACTATGAGATTTACTGAGGCATCGGCAAGAGTAGGCATGACCTCAAGGGAATCTCCAAGAATGATCTTTCCGTGCCTAGTTTTATGGAAGTTTTTCATTTGCCTAGCTAGGATGATCGTCTCGTTCCGTGAGACACAACATGAACTGGCGCAAAGGATAAACGGAATTGGCTGCTACGACAATCACGATTTATAAAGCTGGATCGAAACAAAAAAGGCGCGCAAGTCACTGGTGCACAGAAGGCCAGACCGGGAAATTGGCTCTGAGGAATTTCTTCTAATACTTCTAATCTGACCCGGTTTTTTTGATCACCACGGCGTTGCGGGTTATGGTTCATCGTTACACTTAGTAACACATCGAAATCCCGAATCGGAGACGATCCCATCACCAAGCATTCCTTATGCAAGTTATGTATGAATGAAAGAATATGTTCTGTTTTCTGCGTTAAAACTAATTACATCAATCATGTTAGGTTCGCGATGGCTTCTTTATAATACCCACGACTTTTCCGCTAATACTGAAATCATCACTAGGATGGAGGTAGATCGGCGCATAGTCGTAAGAGGAATCTGCCATTAGTACAATCTGACCATTCGCACGATCATCAATGAAACGTTTAACAGTTGCTTTACTGTCGATAATCGCCAGAACTACATCTCCTGTATCGACGCTCTTGTCCTCGCTATCTACGATCACGTAATCCCCGTCTTCAATTCGCTTGCCTTTAATTTCGGCACGATTCATTGAAGTACCATCAGCTTTAACTGCGTAGAGCCCAGCTGGTTTGGGGCGACCGACCAGCTTGCTGGAGGCACGGAGAAAACCTTCAAAATTCTGTTCAGCGAAAATAGTCGCCGGTCCGCAATTGGCGGTACCGATAATAGGAATAGAGAATAAGCGCGATGCTTTGTGGAGGAGGCCTTTTGCCCAATCGGGCTCAGAGGAGGCGCGGCTCATCACCCCCTTGGCCCGATCAATACTCAAAAATCCCTTTTTCTGGAGCTGCAGGAGGTGGTGCTTTATCTTTTGCGGGGATTCCTTGGGCATGCCGATGCCCTGTGCCATATCACGCAGACTGAGCCTCGCAAGATTCTCCTTTTTCGAGAGTTTGAGGAGTTTTTCCTGGATTAGATGCATATGCGTAGTGTATCTTCCCCTTATCTAATGTAAAGACTTAATATATATAAATCAGTAAAACTTGACAGTCTCAGATGGTTGAAACACCATTTATTCTTTAATCACCCCTTAAAAATGGAGGATTTAGGATGGCTAGGAGCAGTGGTTACAAGCCGGGGCAAAAGGCCCCGGCATCTGGGCAATATCAAATTGTCGGTCCCCGTGGCGGCGGTGGACCCGAGCGGACAGTAACGCGCGGAGAGCCACTACCTCCAACCCCAGCCGTAGGTTCTAAGTACCGGCTGGTCGACCGCACGAGGCATAAATAGGGCGGATTCCCAAAGGAGCTTGGAAGTAGCGGCTAAACAATCGATTGTTCTGGGCATCGAACAGCGAGTACAAAGCTCGAAGGTCCCAAACTATAAATCGTGGCGAATCGGAATTACCCACGACTGGCAACAGAGATATGTAGACTGGGGGAAGCCGCCGCATTTTCTGTATTGGGAGGCTAACTCCCTAGAGGACGCTCAGGCGATAGAAGCCCATTTTATTCATCACAAGGGTATGGATGGCGGTACTGGTGGCGATCTGAGTACCCGGAAGGCGGCCTACGTTTACATTTTCTGAGCCGTGACTTAAATGGTCGAAAGCCAACATCCAACCCGAGACACTACAGCGGGATCTAACCGACCTTCTCCACCTTGATCGCTGCGCCGGCCTTCACTGACTTGAGCTGTTTCACATCGCCCTTGGCCTTGCCCCAGGAAAATGTAGCCCTGCTCGCTTCGCTCGCTCGTCTTGCCTAAAGGTTAGTTCTGGCGGCGAAGTGGGTGAAGCAGAGTCTGAATTGCAGCCCCCAGAAAATCAGGGTCCGGAAAGTTTCCATGCTGTCAGAACGTTTCCTGCCGGTACCACCAGATATCCCTCGCCAGCACCGATTCCCGTGAGCGGCTCGAAAACGCTCTGTTCGTTCGGTCCTGTTAACGAAGCACCCGCATTTCCATTCCAGAGCTGAGAACCGTTTGTGGTGTTCACTGCGTAAACCTTTCCGGAACCGGATCCAACGATGACAATCTGGTTAATGAGGATCGGAGCTGAGACAAGCTGCCCGTCGCCAGTAAAGCTCCAAAGCACGTTATGGGAGGTCAGATCGATGGCTTGAAGAGCCCCGCCGTTCAGAAAAAAGCCGGTGGTCGGCCCAAGTGCCGGTATTGGACCCGCATTGAAAGTTCCGACCTGTGTGCCGCTTGTGGCATCATAAATTTGACCAAGCGGTAAATTAAATCCAATAAAATCCCTCACGTACAACAGTCCATTGGCATAGGCAGACGTCTTGCCGCCTCCTCCCGAGCACGTTCCCGGATAATGCCACAGCGATGTGCCGGTGATGGGGTCGAATTTATAGACCTCGCGGCACGTATATGAGACAAAAACTCCATCACTGGATACTGCTGGCGCACTTTGTTGACCACTTGAGACATTGGCGGTCCAAAGCACGTTGCCGGTCATCTCGTCGACGGCATACAGGGCTCCACTGGAACCCACATACACGATACCGTTTACCGCAGTGGGCGGCGAGTCAAACCAATAGCCCAGCAACTTATTACTCCAGCCCGGAGTTCCTGTCGCGGCATCGAAGGATCTCAACAGGCCATCGAAATTGATGACGAATATCTTGCCATGGCCGTAGGCGCTAGCAGACCAATGATAGGTGCCTGAGATTGTTACTGGACCCCAGACGATAGCGCCGGTCAGCGCATTAAGGGCATATAACGAAGTGCCGGAAACGCATGTCACTGAATCCGGACATGATGTGGTCACATACACCATCCCGCCCGCAATCAGCGGATACGAAATGGCACCGTTGAGGGTGACGGACCAAGCCGGGTTGCTCGGAAACGTAATGGGGTCCTGGAACACGGCCCTACCGGAATGCGCATAGTCGATCTGGTAGGTAACCGCCTGGCTGAGGGGTGGAGTCGGCGATGGGGTCGGCTGGAAAACATTCACCAACGTGGATCCCGAAATACTCCCGAGCGTTGCCGTGACAGTCGTGGAGCCGTAATTCTGCCCGGTTACCAGCCCGGTAGCACTGACTGTCGCCTTGGCGGGATCGGACGATTGCCAGGTTACCTGTGTTGTCAGGTCCTGGGTGCTGCCATCCGAGTAGCTGCCGGTAGCCGTGAGTTGCTTTGTTTTCCCGACCGTAACGGTTGGATTGTTCGGCGTGACCGCGATGGACAGCAGTGTTGCGGCCTTCGCGTTGACAACGGTGATGGGAACATAATTGAAGCCACCGATTATGAGGCCTGAATTCGGATCCGCATTGGGTATGTCCACCAGGTCCATAAGGCCAACAATCAGGAGACGACTTCCAGCCGTCAGACTGCCAGGGGCGATGGTATAGGACGTTGTGGTCGTAGGCAGTATTTGTACGGAATCTCCAGCTGGCCATATCAATTCGCCGTTGTTGTCAAAAACTCCGAGGGCGTATAACGAACTTGTTGTCGGTGCTACACCTGACCAGGCTGCCAAGTTTGATTCGAACGATACCCAAGTAGCTCCCGTGAGCGGGCTGGTAATCGTAGGATAAGAGGTGAACTGAGTGGCGGAAGAAGTGTAGGTAGAGCTACCAACCGTAACACTCAGCGTAATGCTACTTCCAGGGTTTACAGAGATTCCTCCCTCGTAATCCTGGCTGGCCGGAAAGTAGGCAAGCGGCACTCCATTAACAGAAACACTGGCGTTGGTAATCGGGGCACTAGTGGTGGTGTCCACGACTGTGACGGAGACTTCGCTGTTGAACCCGGCTGGTACAAGCCCAGCTGGAACATTTGTCGTGGGAAAACTGAGGACAGCTGCAAGAATATATGGCGCTTCGGTAGCAGAAGCGTCTCCCGCGCTCCCATCACCTCCACCTCCACCGCCCCCGCTGCCGCAGGCAGCAAGAATGAGGCACGACACCACGGATACAATTCGCAGAAACATCAGGCGGGTGCTTATCACAGACACTCCTTCATTCCACGCTTTTTATTTGTTTGGCAGCGTGTATGTGCCCAATTGTGTCATAACGAGGCTACTCAAATCACAGCGTGTTAAACATTTTGCGATGAATCAAAGAGTTAGAAATGATAATCAAATGATTTTAGGGGAATCATTTATTCAAAGTGTGTTCCGTGTTGAGAAACCGATCGTACAGCGATCTGGGAAAAACTTTTCGGCAAAATTGATTTGTCAGCTT
>DATEDD010000085.1:0-2298 GCA_035286565.1 Anaerolineales bacterium | reverse complement strand
ATTGCTTTGTCTGGTTGTATCAATGCGCCCGTTACACAACAGATATCAGAGACTCCCCAAAAAGTTACTACCTTCAAAAATACAGTGGTTAGCCTGACCTTCGACGACGGGGCTGCGGACAATTATGATGTGCGTTCCATTCTTGCTCAAAATAATTTACACGCCACTTTTTATATTTCAAGTGGTTTGACAGGAACAGATGGCTATATGACCGGAGAACAGTTGCGCGGATTATATGAGGATGGCAACGAAATTGGCGGGCATACGCTAAACCATGTCAAGCTTACTGAAATACGCGGGGATGATCTGAAGAAGGAAATCTGCCAGGACTACGCAAATTTAATAGGCTATGGTTTCAGTGTCACTTCATTTGCCTATCCCTTTGGACATTATGATGAAGAAGCAAGACAGACTGTGATTGATTGTGGATACGATAGCGCGCGCGGCGTAAGCGGCGGACCCGAGACAATTCCTCCCCCAGATAAATACGTATTAAGAGCCATGCCGTATATTGTGAGCGACACAAGTGTGTCAAAAATGATGAGGTATATTACCTCTGTGGAGCAGGAGGGCGGAGGCTGGGTGATCTTTGTGTTCCATCGCGTCTGTGATGGATGCAGCCAATATGCGATTAACCTGGATACTTTCTCGAAATTTTCAGCCCGCATTGCAGACCAAAAACAAATCGGTCTGGTTATTAAGACCATTGATGAAGTAATAAGCGGGAAATGAAGCTGGGAAAGCCTGGTCCCAGGCTAAAAGCACATCGCTCGCAGAAGGCGCGTCCACGCCGACGACAACAAGTCCATCAGGAACTTAAAGTAAAAAGCTGATCAATGAAAAATAATGGCGCAGATTTTTATTTCTACGCCATTATTTTATGGCTTGAAATTGATCTTTCTGGTTATACACGCGCCTTTCTGTCCAGTATTGGAACATAACGTGATCAGCGCACGGATGTTGTGTCCGGATGGGTTATAAGTAAATGCAGGCGCACTGATGATAAATGTATCTCCTGGACCGAGCGTATCTTTTATTGTTGTTTTCAGGCAGCCATCAAGGTCAGTAAACCCATCTGAAAGAGCAACGAGTTCAATATCGGTGACTTTATCTTTCACCTTGATCTCCACAGACTTGAACGGAAGCGGACCTGTATTCTTCAACTTGATCTCCACCCACCAGCCAACACATGAATCAAGGCTGGAATACTCAGCAGTGAAAGATGGGGACGGCGTCGGCGTCATGGTTGGCGTGGGCGTAGGCGGCGGAGTATAGACGGGCAAAAGCATAAACGGACCGGTCAAGGTAGCGTATTCTCCCCACACCCAGCAAAACTCAGACCCAGAATCAGGGTTACGGATATACCAATATCTATTGGTCGGGTCACGGCCATACACTTGGGCAGTTTCACCAACCAATAAAGCGCCCTGCAATACATAGACCTTGCCCGGGCCATTACGACAGTTCGTGGGAACCGAGACGCTGATCAAAGGAATGCTTAGAGTCGCTGTAGGGATCAAAGTTGGGGTTAGTGTTTGTGTTGGTGTGCTGGTTTCAGTGGCTGTAAACGTAGGCGGCTCAGGTGTGAATGTGAAGGATGGAGTGGCTGCTGTCAAGGTAGGCCATAAAGATGCTTGTGGCGCATTTTGTGTCAGCCCGGCGATCACCGTCTGCGCGGCGGATGTGCTGATGGCGTTTACGTCGGGCAGGGCAAGACCCGGCACCACGCATGCGAGGCTGGCGATCCATAAAACGGCAAAAGGGATTCGTTTTGATGATCTCATGCTTTCTCCTGACTTCTCATACAACGTGAAGACCGGCTTTATTGTTCCCAGATCAAATATTCTCTGGCAAGGAATTTCTTCTGCAAATTGATTTTATACCCTTTTTGAGCCAGCGTCTCTGCCGCATCCACACGCCCTTTGTCAATTTCAATGCTGAGGATGCGGAGATTTGGATTCAACTTTATGAATCGCGCGGCGCTTTCGAGAGGAGTGCGCGGATCAAAGGCGATGTTCGCGCCGCTGTTCTGGTCATCGCTGGCCGCGTTCCACGACCACCCGCATTTCATGCCCGTCTGTAATTACATCGATCCAACCATTGCGGTCAGTCCGCAATAATGAATATTCAGCCAAAGAATCCAACACATCCTGAGAGGGCAAACCGTCCGGGTCGCCTGCGGCAACACTCAATACAACCAGTTGCGGATTCAAATTCTCAAAAATATCTGGCGGGTTGGCAGGCGCGTACCCAGAATCCGAAAGCAACAGCACATCCACGGCGCCGATCACATTTCCA
>DATEDD010000084.1:0-4280 GCA_035286565.1 Anaerolineales bacterium | reverse complement strand
TACCTTTGTCAGCGTTTTGTATCCCAATGTGCAGACCATCTTCTTTATCCCCTCTGACCTTGCCTTTGAGTTCAATTTTGTGGAAACAACGCAAGAGTCTCCTGCGGTGCATTTGCTTGAGAAGTTTCAAGTGGTCAGCCGCACGATGTTTTTGTACGGCGCAGTAGGCCCCCGTCCCATTGAAGCCATATCGAATAAAGAGCCATTCCCCACGATTGACTTCAAGACCTTCGATGTCCGCACGCATCGCCTCGCTTCATACAGAGGATTCGGCAATATTCCATTGGCATTGTGGTTGACACTGCTTGCGGGCTCGTTCCTCGTCTTTGTAAAAAATATCCGTTCATCCAGACATCTACCGATGATGCTTGGACTACTTGGAACGCTTACCTTCAATTTTCTCCTGCATATGGTCTACGGCACGGAACTCTTCCTTTACACGCCCTATTGGATCTATGCGCTGGTCTTTTTCATCGCACTTGCACTGGCAGAATTTACCGGACTAAAATGGTTTGAATCCATGCTGGCAATTATTGTATTAGTATTGATGGCCAATAACTTCTGGTTTATCTTCACGATCCTGCGCGGACTGGCTCCCTTTTACGTTTCTTCGTAACATTCCATGAACGGTGTAAAATAAAGACATGCTCCTCACCATTGATATTGGCAACACCAACCTTACCCTTGGATTATTCGAAGGCGATCAACTCGGCGCGCACTGGCGTCTTGCCACAGATCCTAACCGCATGCCTGACGAATATGGCTTGCAGTTTTTAGGTCTCCTGCAAAATGCGGGCAAAACGCTGGAGGAGATCACAGGCATTTCGCTTGCATCGGTTGTGCCACCGTTAACGGGGCGTGTCATCCAAGCCTGCCGTGAATATCTCAAACAAGAGCCGCTGGTTGTGGATACAGGGATCAAAACAGGTATTAAAATCCGCTATGAAGACCCGCGCGCCGTGGGCGCAGATCGTGTCTGTGATGCTGTCGCGGTGATGAAGTTTTATGGCGGCCCCGCCTGCGTGGTGGATTTTGGAACTGCAACCACCTTCAATGCTCTCACCAAAGATGGCGAATATCTTGGCGGCGCCATCACGGCCGGCATCCACCTAGCTGCAGAAGCCCTGTTCACCCGCGCCGCGAAACTTCCGCGAATTGATCTTCAGGTGCCGCCATCTGTCATTGGACGCAATACCGTCCATGCCATGCAATCGGGGTTACTGTTTGGGTATGTGAGCATGGTCGAAGGCATGGTGGCAAGATTCAGGTCCGAACTTGGAAGCGATATGAAAGTCATTGCAACGGGCGGGCTGGCTGAAGTCGTCGCCAAAGAGACAAAGGTCATTGATATCATCGCTCCCTGGCTAACCCTGGATGGATTGCGTTTGATCTGGGAACTTAATCATTAAAGTGAAAAAATTTATGGTCTTGATTATCGGGGTGACTATATTTCTATCTGCATGTGGATCATACACTGCAGATCTGATATCCGCGGAAACCTTCACTCTTCCCGCTTCGCGTCCGCCCTCAACTGCCACGCTAACAAGTACCTTTACCGCCACCCCAACCATTACAGATTCGCCTATTCCAACTGCCACCTGGGTTCAACAGGGACCCCAGCAGGTGATCGTTCCGATCATTTTATATCATCGCATTGATATCTCGCCAATCAACAGCCAATATTATGTGCCGCCTGAAAACTTCGAAAGGCAGATGCAATTATTGCGTGATTGGGAATACAAAACCATTACCACCGAAATGCTTGCAAACGCCATTCGGGATGGCGCAAACCTGCCGCCTCGTCCGATCATCATCACTTTCGACGACGGTCACCTTGATAATTACACCCAGGCTTTTCCCATCATGCAAAAATATGGGCTGACAGCCGTTGTGTATATTGTTGGCAACTACCTCGGCACGGATGGATATATGAACGCCGAACAGGTCCGCGAGATGGCAGCTGCTGGTTGGGAAGTGGGAAGCCATGGCATGAGTCACTCCGAGCTGACCAAATTAGACCCGCAAGTATTGCGCCA
This sequence comes from Anaerolineales bacterium, assembly GCA_035286565.1. Lineage (GTDB taxonomy): Bacteria > Chloroflexota > Anaerolineae > Anaerolineales > Villigracilaceae > Villigracilis. The sequence continues at coordinate 2,244 of DATEDD010000084.1, read as the reverse complement.
TGAAGTTGTGGACTCACGCAAAACATTAGAGAAAAAGATAGGTATGCCTGTGCTGACCTTTGCCTACCCATTTGGCATGAGCAATGCCAGTGTGCTGGATTACACCTATTTTGCAGGTTATATTGCCGGCATGGGGCTGGGTCCCACACATAACCAGACTACTAAAAATTTATACTACCTACAAAGGCGCGAAATAAAAGGGTCTTACGATTTGATTGCATTTTCTTCCTATCTACCCTGGCAGGGAGACGCCGTCTTTTTGCCGACTTTCACACCTACCCCATCCTCCACACCCAGCCGCACGCCTCTGCCAACAGTTACAAAAAACCCATAGTTTTTATTCTGCACTTCTCTAGCATACATCTCGTAAACTGATCTCGTTGCGAGCCATAGGTTTTGGATATCATACTAATTTATCTGCTTTCCTCATCATCCCCAACCATTCAGTTTTGTGCAGGTTATTAATTATTTTGTAAAGGAAAAATCACAAGGAGAAGTATTCATGAAAACCAAAATAGTGTTTGTGGTCCTTATTATTATATTTTTAATTTTAGCTTCTGCGGCAGTCTATTTATTACTGGAAGATGGAGTAAATAATTCTTCATTAGGCGCTACTGGAAACAATTTCTCGTGGACAACCGGGATTTATGTTTCACCAGTTGGAAATGATTCAAGTGCCTGCACGCGCGCCGAGCCTTGTCAAACATTTGGTAAAGTTATTTCCATTTCACAGCCTGGGGATATTATCCATATTCTGGAAGGTGATTATCCGGAACCATTTACAATCTCGAAATCAGGCACAGCCCAAAATTATATTTCGATCGTTGGTCATAATGCCGTTTTGAATGGCATGGTGATATCCGGGGATTATATCGTCGTTTCAAGTGTGGAAGTAACAGGATCGATATCTCATGGAATAAAAGTCGAAGGCAAGCATGTTATCGTGGAGAATTCGAGCATTCACCAGAGCGTAACGGAGAATGGCAGATTATTTTGTAACAACTCTGGTTCCTGGGGAAGCGCGCTAAAGGTCATGGTTGGGGGGGAAGATATTATTTTTCGCAGGAATTCAGTCTATGAGAACTGCGGCGAAGGGATTGCAGTAACACAAGGAGTGCGCACCCTGATCGAGGATAATGTTGTCAGGGATAATTTTTCAGTCAATATTTATATTGACAACTCTCCATTTACCACCGTGCAGGGAAACACAGTATTATGTACTGGCATTTATCTTCGTGACGAGCGCAGACCAACAGGAATTGCCGTAGCTGAAGAGACTTATGCTGGATGGGGAGCTCAGCGACATGATACCAACATCCTGAACAATTTGGTGGATGGTTGCTCCGATGGGATTGCTTCGTGGGACCCTGAAGAACCGCAAGGCATGGAAATAAACCTGGTTGTAAAAGATAATACGATAACCAATGGGACACATCGAAGCATCTCCCTAGAGTGGTTCAATATTAATGTCTTGATCGTGGATAACAAAGTGTATGCCCCTATTCATGTATTAAACCCGGAAGGTGTGATGCTGGTAAATAACAGCGTGCGATAGTCTGGGTATGAATAACAAAAAGAATTGCTCATGGAAGCAGTTCTTTTTTTGTGCCCCCACGGGAATTCGAATCCCGGTTTAAGCCTTGAGAGGGCTTCGTCCTGGGCCACTAGACGATGGGGGCGTTTGTCCTGAGAAGCGGGCTGTATTCTATCATTCCGAAATTGAATCGTCAACGAACACATGAATTTCCTTCGGTCCATGTACGCCAATGGTGAGCGTCATTTCGATGTCTGCGGTGCGTGAGGGTCCTGTGATAAAAACCGCCGCACTTGTATTTTTCAGCAGAGGCATCGCATCAGATAAGGATGGCAAAATATCAGATGATTTCAAGACTGCGATATGGATTTCTGGAAGAAGCGACGCATACAACGGGCTTCCATCTCCATCCGCGATCAAAACGGACCCGGTATCTGCCAGCCCGCAAAGGGCATTCGTTACCCCGACGAGGATTTGCGGATCAAACTCGTGAGTGAAATCAATCCTTGCCTCGCGCAAAAGATTTTCGTTCAACGTGTTTGGCTCAAGATGGATTTTGTTGATGCCACGTGTTTTCAAAAACTCGATAATATCTTTTGTGACATTTTTTGTTTGATGCACATATCCACTCAATGCAGTTAGTTCACTTGTAAATTGTCCAACTTTATCCATGGCACTCTGAGGAAGCGGAGCGACCGAAGAGTCTCTGT
>DATEDD010000083.1:0-5350 GCA_035286565.1 Anaerolineales bacterium | reverse complement strand
CACCAAGCCCCGCGACAATTGCGGCTGGGACGGCGAGACCCGGCTGACCAAGCACAAGCGCAAGAATAAAGATCGCAGCGCCGATCAAAAGCAGATTGAACGGCCATTCGGCATATTTATCAAAGAAGGCATGAAAGGCTGGGATGGATTTATCCAGCAGGAACCATGCGCCGAGCAAAATGAGGATGGCGCCAAGCGCCAGTTGGGAACGACCATGTCTGTTCATGTTAAATTCTCCTTTAAATATGATCTCAGTTGAGTTTATAACTTTTTTGACAAAAAGAAAAGTCCTTGAGGATATACGGGCGGAAGTGAAAAAAGTTGTAGGGTAAAAAGTAAACAGGTACACGTACACAGTTTTTGAATTTAACGATTTCCCACCCACAGACCGAATTCAGCGGGCTCACGTCTGCCGCGCAGGCATGCCAGCATGGGACGCAATGCCCAGCGAAGCCCATAGAATGGGCGGATGTGGCGCCATGGTATCCCAAGATTTGCGGCAAGTTCATCCATTCGCTGATAAGTCAGGTAATTTTCACTTTGCAGAGAATCGGATGCAAATCCATAACGCTTCGTAAATTGTTCTTCACGTTCCCGTACCATGCTTCTCCCACTGCCTGCATCGCGGTAAACAGGCGAATCCAACACAACAAGTTTTCCGCCCATATCCAAAACACGTTGTGCCTCAAATAACGTTTGCTCGTAATTAACAGAATAATGCAAAGATGCATTAAATAAAACAATATCAACTGATTTATCAGGAAACGGCAAATAATCAAACTCTGCCTGCGTGGGTAAAAATGTCGAATCGTAAAAACGATGGCAGCCCAGACCATCAAAGTTGTTGATGGTTAGATCAATCGCCGCGACACTATGTCCGCGGGAAGCAAGTTGATTAGAGAGCCAGCCGTTGCCCGCGCCTAAATCCAGGATTTGCAAGGGTCTTTTATTTTTTTCAAATGGAATAATTACTTGCTTTACAAAAGCATTGAAACTCGTTGCTCTGATCTTCCAATCGCTGGATGCGTGATACGGAAATGTCCGATAGTAAGATTCGTCAGCCGAGCCGCGCCCCTCGAAACGACGGACAGTTTCATAGTCTCGAATGAAGCGGGCGTAATATTCCATACGTTCGGGCAGAAGAAACCTCCAGATGCCATCTACTTTATGAAAGGTCAATCCATCCTGCGAACATCGCAATTCATCAAGTGTGGTCTGATCGAGTCTAGTTTTACAACGAGGGCAAACAAAAGAAATCATGACGATTCGCCCAATACTTCAACACATGTAGCGTAAACAATTTCAAGTGAACGCATGATGTCGTCCAATCGTTCAGGGACTTGCCAGCGATAAGCCGCAAGACTATCCATGCCGATCACAACTGAAGCGGTTTGTACGCCGCGCACCCGTCCAATCGTGAACAAGCCAGCCGATTCCATCTCCACAGTTTTGACTCCTTCCGATTGATATCGCTTCACCTCGTCAAGAGTTTCCCGATAAGGCGCATCTGTTGTCCAGGTCGTGCCAGTTGAACAGAATGCGCCGCGCGCGCGAATAGCCTGTGCGAGTCGTTCAGAAAGTTGAGCATCGGCTTGAATATATTTTTCAGACGGAAGATAATGATGCGACGTGCCATCGTCACGAATGGCTCGATTGCAGATCACAATATCGCCAGCCTTTATATCGGGTTGAAGAATGCCGCCCCAGGTCATCAAGATCATGCGGCGCGCGCCCATCACAGAAAGTTCTTCAGCCAACTCAGCCACAATGGGCGAACCGCCGCCAAAGTTCGTGAGCACGACCACGCCATTTCGTTTTACTTCATCCACATCGGCATTCATCGTGCCGATGCGTTTCACAGGAATGCGCCAACGCATACGGCGCGGCAAACCACGCTCGAGACAAAACAAGGCGCCGTCAAGTTTTTTGAATTTTGGCATTCGTCCTAGGCGTCCGCGATATGCAACAATATCCTCCGCCTTGAGCAAAGATTCGCTTTTATATTTATCGGAATAATTTGGAAAACTCATGTCGGCCTCCAGTACGCGATCAATAAGCTTGCCTGAATTATTTCGGCGATCAATGCTGACCAAGCCGCGCCAATCAACCCAGCGCGCGGAATCCAATAGATGTTGAGCACGATTAATAGAATCAAACTTGCCAATGATGCTTGTAAAACAGGTTTCTCATTTTTGGATGCGACGAACTTTAATGTAAGGAAGGTATTGACTGCATAGGGGATGAGAATCCAGGTAAGGATTTGCAATGCAGGAATTGACGCTTCATACTCAGCCCCAAATAGAATCAGCGTTACGGGCTTCGCCAGGGCTGACAGGGTGATCGCCCCAAGCCCAGCGCCGACGAGGAGCAGTATCCACGACAGACGAAATGATCTATTTTTATTCTGTGCCATCGCAGGATATAACGCGGTGAAGATTGCGGCATGTCCCGTTTTTGCTCCTTCAACTATGCGTTGAGAGACCGAGAATAAACCAGTCATAACTGCGCCGCTCATCATTGAAAGCATGGTTACGCTCAACTTTTGGTAAAGCATGGCAACAACAGTCAATATGGCAAGAGGCGTACTGACATTCAGGAGAATAGAAACTTTCTTTCCAGAGAAACGCCAATCACGCCAAAAGCCTTGAATTTGGTTTGCGCAAATCATTGCCCCAATCAGTGAAACGATAATTTGATTGAAAAGCAATAAGAACACCAGAGTCACTATACTTGAATTTGGCTTGATAAAGAACCAGACAATGGCAAGTTGCAGGAATGAACCAGTTAAATTGAGCCATGTGTAGGCATCCATTTGCTGTTTGCCGCCCAAAGCAATTGTGAACACTGTAAAAAATGCCAGAGGGATAAGGGCAAAACTATAAACTCTCAAAGCAAGGATGCTCTCTGCGGTTTGATGAGGCAGAAAGGGAGTACCCATCCAAATTACTAAAATTAAGATAATCGAGAATCCAAGTTGACTCAACAACGCCGCAGGTAATTGTGACAAATCATCATGTGCGGCAATCTCACGGATGAGGGTCATGTCTGTGCCAAAAGTAGTCAGCATATTGCCGACGAAGATGATGGCTGAGATAAATGCATATTCGCCAAACCCTGCACTACCCAATCGCCGTGCAAGCAGGATGGTAAAGAGAACCATCGCTCCCTGAGTCCCAATGCGCGCTATCAATAACCAAAGACTGTTTTTTACAAGAGGAGAATGTTGTTTTATCATCGCGGACGATATCGCATGGACAGAATGTAAAAGTCACCCCACTCACGCCAAGGGGAGCGAACTGCCAATCGGTCATCGAGCCAGCTCAAGGCGTGATAGAGATGCGGGAATCGTTTCGCCAGATTCTTGCTCTCGGCAGTTGGCGTTATGACCGAGAGTCCCTCCAAAGAGATGTAATCAAAATCATCTCCAAACCATGTCATCACTTGTCGCGGCGTGAAATAATAGACATCGAAATGCAAACCCTCAAGACGTGAGCGCGTGCCGCGCTGCGCAAGCCTACGAAACGCAAGGCGAAAATGCCCGCGAAAGATTTCAGCCATTTCCCACAAACAGATGGGCGGCATAAGCACCCATGTGACCAGTCCGCCAGGCTTTAGCACGCGTGGAAGTTCGCGAATGACAGGAGTCAGATTTGGAATGCAGTTCAACCCACCCAAATCTGAAAAGACCGCATCAAACGGCGCACCTTGTATTTGATCAAGCTCCGTAAAAGAACATTGTTGAATTGTGATTTGCTCACCCAAACCCAACTGCTCAACCTTATCACGCGCTCGTCCCAACATGCCAGACGCAAGATCGGTTGCATGGACGTGGTAGCCGCGTTGCGCCAAAGCGACTGCGTCGGTGCCAGTGCCTGCATTGAGTTCAAGAATCCGTGAACCGCGCGGCAAGAGTTTGCTGATGTGGTCATAGACTTTATTCCGCATACGTATGAGATGCGGATGATCTCCTGCAAAAGAATCATATTTCTCTGCAGTGCGAGAAAAGGCTTCAGCAATCGTGGGGAATTGTTTTTGGCTCATAGGAATTTGATGTCATTGCGAGGAGGATGTTCTTCCCGACGAAGCAATCTCCTCTACTAAAGTTTTTTATTTTCCTTGAGATTGCTTCGTCGCACACCTGCCCTCCCACTCGCTTCGCTTCGGGGACTGTAGTGACGGGCGGCGCCAGGGGCGAACGCTCCTCGCAATGACGGATTTTTTACCGAGAAGAACTCACAGAGATGGCACGCAATCGTAATTCTGTTTGCATCATTTTTAATAAATAAAATGGGGTTTTGATGATCCCGTTCCAATCATGATTCCTCCAAGCCTTTCGCAGGCGGAATTCGTGGTGGACTCGTCCGTGCAGGATGCGATAGAATTCCTGCGGGAAAGGGCCGTGATATAACATGGCGAGATCATTGGAATCAACCCAGTTTTGTTTTTCACCCAATTCCATTTTTACACGCTCGAAAAATTTTGTCCCAGGCAGGGGATACGAAACCGAAATGCCAATATCATCGGGCGCGCACTCGCGCACCATTTTCAAAGTTTTTTGCACATCTTCCCATATCTCACCAGGGTAACCGAACTGCAAAAAGAATCCAACTTCAATTTTATTTTTATGCAGCAACTCGGCGGCGCGAACAATATCTTCCACTTTATCGCCTTTATCCATCGCGTCCAAAATTTTCTGTGAGCCAGATTCAGCGCCGAGCCAGACGGTTTTACAGCCTGCATCTGCAAGCGCACGCGCTGTTTTTTCCGTCACCAGGTCAGCGCGCTTCAAACACTTAAACGGAATCACTGCATCGTTCTCGCGCAGCAACTCTGCAAATCGTTCGACCCAATTCGGCTTCAACCCAAAGATATCATCGGCAAACCAAATATGATCTGGCGCGAATTTTTCCTTCAGCCATTTCATTTCCGCAACCACATTTTCAGGCGAGCGTGAGTTATAACGCTGTCCCCAGATCGGCTTGGCGCACCAATTGCAGTGATACGGACATCCACGCGTGGTGACCATGTTCATGGAATAAAAGCCGTGATGTTCACGCCAGATATTTTTATATTTTTGAACGTCAATCAAATCCCATGCAGGGAAAGGGAGGGAGTCGAGATTTTTGATGTCGGGGCGGCGTGCATTTTGGACGATGGACGATGGACGGTGGACGATGGTCATACCGTCTACGGTCTGCGGTCTATCGTCTTGATATACCAACCCCAAAATAGACTCAAGCCCCGTCTCCCTCCCAGCCGACAACTGATCCAGCAATTCCCCAAGCGTTTCCTCGCCTTCGCCGAGCAGGATGAAGTCCGCGCCTTTTTTGAGGTATTCGGCGTAATGATC
>DATEDD010000082.1:0-3147 GCA_035286565.1 Anaerolineales bacterium | reverse complement strand
GGTCAGGCGGACGTAAAAATCTGTTTCCATCGCGCCAAAAACGGAATGACCGTCAGCAAGAATGCAATCCTCGCCAAACAAGCTGGCGTGCGCGCTGGCCTGTTCATTCAAGGCTCCAATGGCCGCATCCACTTTTTCTGTTAATTCCGGCGCATCATGGGAAGCCCAGGTATACGCACAACCTTCGTAAGCAGGGGTAATAGTTTCGGTTTCTGCCGGTGAAATTTTAGCAGTGATGGTAATTGCTGGAGGTGTTATATCATCGTGAGATGGCGCGGCAACACTTTGCAACGCAACAAATCCTGCGGTTGCAGACAACACAATGCCGATGATCCAGTTCCGTTTGTGCTTCATATTCTATGCTTTAACCGTCGGTGCCTTATTCGAATTAATTTTATCCTATTGATTTCAACATGTCAGCCGCCGCGGCAGACATGAGCGCCGCGCCGTTGATCAACGCCTGCTCATCAAAATCAAATTTTGGGTGGTGATGACTATAATCGAGATGTTTCTCTTTATTGTTTGAGCCGATGAAGAAATAACAACCCTTCACTTTTTCCTGCATGTAGCCCATGTCTTCAGCGCCCATCGTGAGATATGAGGATGTGTCCAGATCTGTTTCAGGGAAGATGCGCCGCGCAGCCGCTTGCACCGAGGCCGAGATTGAATCATCGTTTAAAACGACAGGCGTGACCCGTTGAACATCGATCTCAACCTTGCATTGCATGGTTTCGGCAATACCGCGCACGATTTGATCGAAACGTTCCAAAACCATTTTGCGGACCGACAGGTCAAAGGTTCGGATCGTGCCGGTGAGTTCCGCTTCCTGTGGAATAATGTTGAATGCAGACCCCGAGTGAATGGTTGTCACGCTAATCACAGCGGCTTGTAAAGGCGCAACATTGCGGGCGGCGATGGTTTGTAAGGCAGTGACGATCTGCGCGGCCGCTACAACGGGGTCTATGGTGGTGTGAGGCGCTGCGCCATGCCCGCCTTTGCCTGTGAGTTTGATCGTGAATAATTCCGCGCCAGCCATGACCGGACCCCTGGCAACATTCACCCAACCCAAGGGTTTTTCATTCCATAAATGCAGGGACAGGGTCTTGTCCACTTTGGGTCCATCCAGGACGCCATCCCGGATCATCATTTCTGCGCCGCCGGCTTCCTCGCCATTGAATCCTTCCTCGGAGGGTTGGAAGCAAAATTTGATCGAACCTGCCAATTCATTGCGATGCGCGTGCAACAACTTTGCGACGGTTAAACCGATGGCGGTGTGACCGTCATGTCCGCAGGCGTGCATGACACCCGGGTTTGTGGAAGCATATTCCGCGCCGGTATCTTCATTGATGGGAAGCGCATCCATATCAAAGCGCAGGAGGATGGTTGGACCGGGGTTCGCGCCTTCGAGAAATCCAACCACGCCGGTTTTGCCAACGCCTTTGGTTACTTCGAGACCGAGCGCTTCGAGTTCCTTGGCGACAATTCCGCCCGTACGGATTTCTTTGAAGCCCAATTCAGGGTGTATGTGAAAGTCGCGGCGCATGGCCTTTGTATATTCAAAAAGAGATTTTGCTTCTGAGAGATAGTTGGTCATGTTAACTCCTTGTCGAAGGTCGAAGGTCGAAGGTCGAAAGTCGAAAGTCGCATGACCTTTGACCTTCGACTTTTGACCTTTTTGACTATGAATATTTCACAACTCTAAATTTTTCTTCGTAGCGTGGATTTTCATCCGTGCTATCTTCAGTACGGCGGGATTTGAATCGCTCAATCAGCTTTTCTGGATCCTGCACTTGTGTTTTGTGCTCAAGGACGGCTTTGAGTTTAATATCCCATGTGTCGGTCACATCTATGGTTGTATTGGGTTGATTGGTGAGCGAGCACCACACTTCCTTTGGCATGTGCGGCTGATGTCCTTCTTCAAGTAATTCAGGGAAATAAGCAACATTGTTTGCTGCGGGAAAAACTGCGTCTATGACGGCTTGTCCACACGCGCGGTGGTCGGGGTGGTTAATGCCATAGAGTGCAAATAGATTTTGCGGGTCACAGGTGACGAGGATATCAGGTTTGTGCCTGCGGATTTCGCGGACAATGTCACGGCGCAGGTCAAGGCTTGGGACGAGGTACCCATCCTCAAAGTCCAGAAAATTAACTGCGTTTGCGCCGATGATTTTTGCGGCGTTGTTTTGTTCCACGTGTCTTAATCCGCATAAACTTTCGGGGGTCATTTCTGGATGCGTGGCGGGATTGTAGCCCTTGTCTCCACAGGTCAGGAGCAAGTATGTGATTTGGTGTCCCGCGCGTGCCCAGCGAGCGAGTGTGCCGCCACAAAAAAATTCCGGGTCATCGGGATGAGCGAGGATGACGAGGATGTTTTGGGGTGAGGACCAGTTATCGGCTTGTTCCATGATGCGATATTTGAAAATTGGGAATCGTGATTCGGGAATCGGGGTAGCCCCTTTTCCGAATTACGATTCCCGATTCCCGTTCTTTGCCTTGCCACAAGTACATCCACCGCCTTCGTGACGGTCACAGGGCGCTTGAGCTTTGCGGCGCAGGGTTTCGAGTTCATCCCACGGTTCAATTTCTTCGCGTGAGAATGTCATATGTTGCGGGCGGTCTGTGCCGCTTTCGATGAGCACCACAACTTTGTCGCTCATGGGGATCAGGTCAATGACTTTTCCTTCGCCTTTGGGTGTGATCACGCGCTTGTTGCGTTTTGGGAGAGTCTTGCGCGCTTCAACATATTGTTCGTATTCATAAATGAGACAACAGCGCAGGCGTCCGCACATACCAGTAATCTCGTTGGGCGTGAGTGAGATACCTTGTTCCTTCGCCATCTTGATCGAGATGGGGGAGAAGTCCGTCAGGAATTGGGAGCAACAGCGCGTTTCAATTCCGCACGCACCCATGCCGCCGAGGAATTTGGCTACGTCACGCGGGCCGATCTGCCGCAGCTCAATATGCTGGGTCGGATATATTTGCTGCATATCCTTTTTTAGGGACTTGAGGTCTACTTTATCTTCGCTCTCTGTGCTAAAGATGAAGGCGAGGCGCGAACCGTCATAATTGTATTCGGCTGTAACGATCTTGACTCCCTTTAGGTGAAGCTCGGAGGCGCGCGCGCGGCAGTTAATCATGGCTTCGGTT
>DATEDD010000081.1:0-5570 GCA_035286565.1 Anaerolineales bacterium | reverse complement strand
AGAGAAGGGAGAGGTGAGAGTCACGTTGCCTGTGTTTGTTAGTGTATAGGTATATGTAATGACTGTGCCGGCCGGCAGTGTGGTGGCTGGGGAAGTTGGCTGTGAGGGTGTACCGCTGACCGTAGCCGATAGAGCCGGGGTTTGTGTAATTACCAAACTCGCCGTTGCAGTGTTGGAAAAAACCGGCGAGCCAATACTGCCTGTGGCCGTTGCTGTGTTGATGATCGGGCCGCCGGTGTCTAAAGCCGCCTGGGTGACCGTATATGTACCCGTACAGTTTGTTGATCCCCCAGCCGCTATGGTTGTGTTGTCGCAGGTAACTGTTATCTTGTCATCTGTCACGTTCAGTGAGTTTACGGTTGTGCCACTGTTATTGGAGATCGCATAAGTATAAGTGATGACCTGATCTGCAAGTGTTGCGGCAGGAGGCGAAACGCTGATGATGAGTGTCAGCGGAGAGGTGTTAACAGTCGCCGATGCGCTGTTGGAAGTAACCGTAGTTGTCTTGAATTTGGCGCTTGCCACTGCTTGATTTACCACAGAGCCGTTGTTGATATCAGCGTCTGTGATTGAATAAGAAGCAGTACAGGTTGTGGTTGCGCCGGGCGCCAGTGGGCTGGCAGCTCCTGAGCAATTTACGCCGGCAATTTTATTGTCAGCGACAGTATAGGGTGAAGTAAGCGTTACATTCCCTGTATTCCCAAGCGTATATGTGTATGTGATATTTGTGCCCGCGCTGGAAGCGGCGATTGGGGATGCGCTTTTGCTCAAGTTAAGTGTAGGGGTTGCGGCCGCATAAATTATTTCTGTAGGGGAGTTAACAGAAGGTGACCCGTTTGCGTACCCTGTAGCTTGATTCGTCACCGTACCCGCATCAAGGTCAGCTTGCGTAATCGGGTACGTGCCGGTGCAGGTTGTTTCTGCGCCGACCGCCAGTGAGGCGGCTGCGCCCGAGCAATTGGTTGTAGCGATACTGTCGGTAACAGTAAAAGGTCCGGCCAGTTCTCCCGAACCTGTATTTTTCAGGGTATATATATAAGTGGCTTGTCCGACTGCTGAATATGGGTCTGGTGAACCTACAATAGATAAAAGGGTTAGAACGCCATTGCCACTGCCTTGCCAGCCCTGCGGCACAGAGGTCACTGAAATGGAAACCGAGGCAAGAATGGTGCGCTCACTTTGAGATTCGATCGCCAATTCTTTAAGCGGCACAATCGGGACAATTGGCTGCCACAGCGCTGTCACTTCCACGATGATGCGGTGGCCATTTTCCACATCAGCCTCTGTATAGTCTCCACACGCAGGATCGGCAGGAGTTAAATCAAGTGGATTTCCGTTACTACTGTCTAAGCCGGCATCATAGCGAATATTAATAGTTTCAAATCGGTTGATAAAACCTACATTATTAGCGGCTGCGATTATGCCCTCGCAATCTTGATAGTAAGGCATTCCATTTGGTCCAATGCCTGTGGCTGAGCCATACCGAACGGCCTGGCGTGCCGCTGTCACCGTGGAGGCGTAAATAAATAGTAATCGCCCGGTCTCCAACAAGCCGTAAAGCAATGTCAACAAAATTGGAAGCGCCAGCGCAAACTCCACCATCGCCTGCCCACGAGTTTTTTGGTTATTGTTTGGTCGAGATATGTTCATACGGTCATCCTGTTTGATATTACTATCAGTACTTCACGAAAGCGCGTAATCGGCGCGCCAAAGGCGTCAAACGTTGAAAATGCGCTAGAGAGCGCAATCTACGCAGCATTTGTAAATCCTACTTCGGCACTATGTTAATGATCCAGTTTGGAAGAAAGATAATGAAGAAAGCAGCGAGGATCAAAAAAGAGCCATAAGGCATAAAGACCATGAACACATTTTCCTTGTATTTCTTAATGACCAACATGAAAACGACCATCAGCAAACCAAAAACACCGGCAAGCAGTATCCCTAATAACAGGCTGAACCAAATAAGCGGCCATCCGAGCACAAAGCCCAGGATGGCGGCCAGGATCACATCCCCTGCGCCAAGCGCCTCTTCATCATCCGCTTCCTGACCTCTGGCTCGAAGGCGTTTTGCCCGCAAGCGTGAAAAAAGTACGCCGAAATAGTACAATGCAAGCATAATCAAAAAGCCAGCGAGTCCGCCTAAAAGGGTGATGCCAGGCCCGTTGGAAACAGAACCAACTACCAGTCCGAGCAAAGAACCGAAAATGCTGGTTGGGTGCAGGATCAGGTGGTGTTCCATGTCGATCACGAAGATAACGCCAAAGTAGGCGATCAGGAGCAGCCCGAGTCCGTACCCAATTCTTGATGAAGGCTGGAACCATGTATAAACGCTGAATGCTAGAATTGCAAATTGTACGATCCAAAGCCGTGGTCTGCGTTTATGCCCGTTGACGCATGCCTGAAAAAGGAGATAGCTCCTCCAGGTGAAGGGCGCCTGGCATTGCGGGCAGGCCGGCTGGCTGAATCGCCTTGTCACAGGCAGAACATCTGCCAGATAATTAATTATGATTCCGGCGAACCATCCGAGCAGTACGGGAAAAACCAGCGTTGCATCCATGAGAAATCATTATAATTCCAATTGTAGTATGATGCACAGTTCGTGCTGTATGTAAGTGAACTGTAATGTTTTGCCGAATTCCTGGTGCCGCCTTACAATCCTGATTGTTATAAAGGAGATTGAAATGGAAGAATTTGTGATCGAAGGCGGGGTTCCCCTGCGAGGGGAAATAACCCCCTCCGGAAATAAAAATGCCGCATTGCCATTGTTGGCCGCCTGTTTATTGACCGATGAACCGATTGTGCTTCATAACATTCCGCAGATTCGGGATATATTCGCCATGCGAAAATTGATCGAGAGTATCGGCGCTCAAGTGGATGAAGTGGATGCGAATACCTGGCGGATTACGACCCGTGAATTGACCGCTTCGAATCTGGACCCGGACCTGTGTCGCCGCATCCGGGCTTCGATCCTGATTGCCGGCCCGATCCTGGCTCGCGCTGGAGCAGTGCGCCTGCCTCCTCCGGGAGGGGATGTGATTGGGCGCCGCCGCCTGGATACGCATATCCTGGCCTTGCATGCACTTGGCGCAAAAGTCAATTATGACCGCATCTTCGATATTGAAGCAACTGAACTGCGCGGCGCCGACATTCTTTTGGATGAAGCCAGTGTGACTGCCACAGAAAACGCGGTGATGGCGGCTGTCCTCGCCAAGGGAAAAACCCAGATCCGCAATGCGGCCTCTGAGCCGCATGTACAGGAGCTGTGTACCTTTCTAAATTTTCTGGGCGCGCAGATTGATGACATTGGTTCGAATACTTTGCATATCATGGGTGTTCCGCGTTTGCATGGCGGCGAATTCACAATTGGTCCCGACCTGTTGGAAGTAGTCAGCTATATTGGAGCGGCAGTTGTAACCCGCGGGGAAATCCGCATTCGCAATGCAGGTGTTCAGCACCTTGAAATGGTAGGGCAGGTCTTTCATCGTTTGGGAGTGCACTGGCAGGTGGATGGGAATGACCTGCTCGTGCCAGCGGAACAATCTCTCAAGATCATTTCCGACCTGGATGGGGCAGTCCCAGAGGTTAAGACGAACGTCTGGCCTGCTTTCCCGACAGATCTGACCAGTATCGCGATCACAATCGCAACCCAGGCTTCCGGTTCTGTGCTTTTTCATGATTGGATGTTTTCGGGAAGGATGTATTTTACAGATAAATTGGTTGGCATGGGCGCGAGGATCATTTTGTGCGATCCCTACCGCTGTTTAATTCAAGGCCCCACCCAACTTTACGGAGAAAAGCTTGAAAGCCCGGATATTCGCGCAGGCATGGCTCTCCTGCTGGCCGCATTGGCCGCGAAGGGGACATCGAAAATTGGCAACGTTGTTCAAATCGAAAGAGGCTATGAGCGCGTGGATGAGAAATTGTGTTTGCTGGGCGCGAGAATAGAGCGGGTGAGTCAGTAATCAAAACCAAAAACCCCCACTATAGTGTGGCTTCTGTTTTTGTTATAGCTGTGCTGCCAGGCTATTAAGGTACAACGATAACTTCTTTTTTGATTTTCACAACAAATGTGTGATTATCCCCACCCCGATTATTGATATAGCCGGATGCGTTGCTCGAAGAGCCGTTAGGATACGCGATCAGCGCATAAGCATAGTACTCGCCCTTCGGTATGGAAACTATCACACTGCCGTTTTTACTCAATGGCGATAAGCCGGGCACGAATCCACATTGAGCAAATGCGTTAGGTTTACCGAGGTACAGCGAAAAAGTAGCCGTTCCTCCAGATTCATTTTCGACCCGTATATTTGATTTAGGTCCAGCTTCGGCGATATTCATGATTCCATCACAGGCTCCTGTAGCACCTTTGGGAGTGGCTGTCGGAATAGACAATCCCAGGGTTGGTAAAGGAAAAGGCGTGAAAGTGGGTAATGGGGTTGGGCTGGGCGTTTCTGTAGGCGGTACGGGCGTAGCGGTTGGGACGGCTAATTGAGTCATCGCGACGATCGTCCAGGCTGCTGCTACGGCGGTACCTTCAACCTCTGCGGGCGCCAAAGTGGGAGTACCTTGAGGGCCGCAAGCGGTTAATAGTATGGTAATAGCCAAAAGTACAGGGAATGATTTTTTTAACATTTATTTCTCCATTTCTTTTCATAATTCGAGTAATTTCCATATTATACCAATTCTGTCTTTGAAAATATTTAACACCATGTCCTGATCTTTGAACAAGGAAAACGAACCGGTGAATTGTCTGTCTCCGACCCAGGCAACATAAGTATATTCGCCATCGTGCACCTTGGCTTGAGCGCTAGCTATTAGGGGATATTCGCGCAGGCATGGTAAAAGCATTTTCGCTAAAAGGAACATCGGGGATGCGCAATGTTTTTCGAATCGAAAGAGTCCATGAGGAGGTGAATGAGAAGTTGCAAATGTTATGCGTCAGGAGGGAACGAGCGAATGAGTAAAAAAAGAAGCCGCATTAAAGCGGCTTCTTTTTGATTTATGGTTTTATCAGTCGATTATGGTACTACAATAACCTCTTTTTTAATCTTAACAACAAACATGTGATTATCACCGATGCGATTATTGACATACCCGGAGGCGTTACTTGAAGAGCCGCCAGGGTAGGCAATCAGTGCATAGGCATAAAATGTGCCTTTGGGGATGGAAATCACAGTATTGGCATTTTTGGCCATGCTGGGTATACCGGGTACGAATCCACATTGTCCGAAAGCGTTGGGAGTACCCAGGTAGAGCGAAAAAGTTGCAGTTCCACCCGATTCATTTTCAACACGAATTTGAGATTGAGGTCCTGCTTCCGCCATATTCAACATCCCATCGCAAGCCCCGGTCGCTGACTTGGTGGCTGTCGGAATGGACAATTGAAGAGTTGGTAATGGTAAAGGTGTGAAAGTGGGTAATGGGGTCGGGCTGGGTGTTTCTGTCGGCGGAACAGGTGTAGCGGTTGGGATGGCTAATTGAGTCATCGCCACGATCGTCCACGCTGCTGCTACGGCAGTGCCTTCAACCTCTGCGGGCGCTAAAGTGGGAGTACCTTGAGGGCCGCAAGC
>DATEDD010000080.1:0-5499 GCA_035286565.1 Anaerolineales bacterium | reverse complement strand
TGAGCGGAGCGAAGGGTCTCTGAGATAGTTGTAGAGACTCTTCGCTCCGCTCAGAGAATCATGCCTGGTGCGTAAGGTGAATGATTAAAACAAAAGACGGGTGTAATGCCCGTCTTTTTTAATCCTAGATCTCTTCATCATCCAATGGATGTTCAATCTCTCCAGCCATGAATGCCTCCGGGGCTTTCTCAAATGCAAGCAGGCATCCACGCGTGCAAAAATAAATTACCTCGCCGCGATAGACCGCACTGGGATATTTTTCGGGTTCAGCCAGAATCCCGCCGCAGACGGTTTTAACGATTGGTTTTGTTTGAGAGGCTTCCATCGTCACTTACGGCTTCACATATACCGTGTAATCCAAAACATAATTACCTGCCTCATAATCAGCCATGCCATCGTCGATGCTGGCAGTGAAAGTTGCAGTTGTCGTAAGATGATGCTCGCCAGAGGTCCAATTGCTCAAGGAAGTGTAAAACAGCTTGCACCACTGGGTGTCGGTTTGAAAATCTTCCTGTCTTAACTTGTCCAAAGCCACATTATCGCCATTGAGGGTGAACTTTAATTCGATGTTCTTTAAGTTCTGGTCTAGGATCTCTTTGGAAGTTGTGCACCAGGCATAGATCCAGATCAAATTTTCCTCTTTGGTGAGCGGGATCGTATAGGTCAAGGTGCCTGGCGCGGCAAAGTCACTGTCCTGATATTCCTCACGCGCCAAATCTTCAAGGAATCTATCTCCCGACGATAATGCGGACGAGGCCGCAGCCGGGCTTGCCATTTCGGGAGGCGCAGACGGAGTAATGCCAGCACCCAAAGGCTGACTGATCACCTTTTCGGCAAACGCCAGCACCACATCCTGCCCATTGGCTTGTCCCAGGAGGGTTTCAAAAGTGACCGGTACCCGCAAATCGGGCGCCACGCCGCTTCCTTCAATATGAATATTACCGTCTCCATCCATGGCGCGCCCAATTGTCATCTGGGCGTAAATATCACCCGGCAAATTGAAACCTTCCACACTGCCCCCCGCGCCAACAGATGGATACTGCCCAACGATCACAGCGCGGTCATTGATCGTCATATCGTAGGAAAAGAATTCACAGGCGCTGGCGCAGTTGGGACCAACCATCACAACCACCTGACCGTTGTATTGCAAATCTTCGCTCGGTGGAATCATCAACTCTTCATAATCCGGGTCAATGAAAAATTCGCCTGTGCTGTCATCATAATAGGCGGTTTGTCCGACCACAATCTCCTCATTAAAAAAGTAAGCCGCCATTTGGTCTGCCAGCCAGCCGCTGCCGCCGCTGTTATTCCGCAGGTCAAGGATCACGCCTGAAATCTCATTTTCATTAAAGTATCGCATGGCTCGCTCCCAAACCAGAATGGAAAGCAGGTCATTATCTGAGAAACTGGAAATCTTAATATAACCATAACCGCTGGGTAGAATACTGAATTCCACGGGCAAGGCGGTCGGGTCTTCGCCGGCACGGAATGAGGAGGCGTTAAAACTGTCAACCTCATTAACCACTTTCAAAACCGCAGTTTGCTCAGTGCCTTCAGGGTTCTTGAAAGTCACACTCACTTGGTCTTTTTCAAGCCTGAAGCGGGTTGCATACCGTAATTGCTGCAAGCGTTTAATTTCCGCGTTACTAAATGGAGAAGACCACGGAACGACAAGATCCACAACATCCGCAGTGGGATCGCCATCCAGGGAAATGATCTCCGCCCCCCAGGCCATTCCTGCCTGGGCGGCAGATCCACCCTCCGTAATGAAATTGGCGATGATCGTGCCATCATCCGTTTCGCGCATGGCAAAGCCGAGACCGCCCGCAATATCCGCTTGAAAATCATCATTTAACGGGGTGGTGTCAAACCCAACATGAGTATCGGGAATGGACCAGAGGAAATCGCGCAAGGCCAGCGCATACGCATGGCTATCTTTATTCTTATCTGCTTCCTCAAAACGCGGGCGGAACTCAGCCGACTTTTCATCCCAATCAATATCCTTAAGTTCAGTAAACGCATACTCATTTCTGAATTTCTTCAGCATCTCATCGAAGGCCTCAGGATAGGAAAGCGCGGAGAAATCATCCAGGGCAGAACCTTCAGGCTCGATCAAGGCAATTTCAGGTTCTTCAGATCGGTCAATCTCAAATGGAGTCTGATCCAAATCAATCACAGACCAACCGGCTGGAATGTCCATGATCGGGTCGTCATCTGTGAATAACTTTTTATCGTCGCCAAACTCTGATGGGAAGGATTGCCCATCCTCCGGCGAGTACACCAGATACTTGCCGCCGAACACCTCAAGATAGGAATCGGTATCGTCGCTGACATTGGTGGAAGCGTATGCCGATGACCATCCGCCGCCGCCCTGATCGCGGCGCTCAAGAAATGGATCTCCCCAGGTGTTCGTCCAATAGGCAACCGCGAAAACCATCACACCTGTTTCATCGTTACCATCATGATCAACATCGTGCAGGGTCCCTTTGGGTTCTTCCGGCAAAGTAAGGCTGTATGTGAAAGGCGATGTGTAAAAATCCGAAGTGATCTGTCCAATCACCTGAGATTCAACCGGGATTAAAAACTTGCGGTCACGAGTCACAAAACCGCCCTGGTCTTCAAGAATGACAATCGGCTGAGCCACGCCCATTGTAAAAAAGGAATTGGTATAGGTAACAGTTCCAGTAACAATTTTTGGCCCGCTATTCTGGGCCGGAGTTTGAGGTGCAGGTGACGGAACTAGTCCGCTCCCAAACCTGCAAGCCAGGAGCGCCAAACTCATCGCAATCGCGACCGAAATCATTTGAAATAAACGTAATTTCATTTCTATCTCCTATTCAAAAAAGTTGAGGAATTATAACTCCAAGTATAATAAAAAAATGGAATGGAAGTTACAAATACAAAATGAATTCGACCGCGCAGAGAAGTCCCGCTCACGAAATAATGAAGGACAAGCGCGAGTGTGTGCCAGACGTGCGGCAGGCATTGCAATTCGAGAATATCTCGCCCGCCGCGGCAGGCGCGTTCCGAGCGTGAGCGCCTATGATCTGCTGAATCTACTTAAGGAAGATGAGCATCTACCTGCTGACTTGAAACTAATCGCTGACCATTTGACCATGCGCGTTAGCGAGGAATTCAAACTTCCAGTCGAAGTGGACCTGATTGTCGAGGCGCGATTGTTGTGTGACTGGTTATTAAGCAAATAGACCCTGAAGGTCGTAAGACCTTCAAGGTCTATTCCATAAACAATAAACTACATTGTATTTTTACGCTCAGCGAGGTAATAAAACATACGCGCTATGGTAACCAGCAAGAGCAATCCAGACATGACACCACCAAATACGATGAATAGCCTGCGCCAATCTGCCAGGCGCAATGCGATCTCCCTACGGCTGGGCATTTGGATGCGTGCGCGCAGGCGTTGGAGGATGTCACTCGGAGCAGTAACCAGCTTTAATGTCCCAGCTAGATGGGCTTCAATGGCATCCAAATTTTCTTCGTGAGTCGAGTCAGTCTTGCGCTTCGTCATGCTATTCCTTTACAACTCCCTGCCCATGCGGGGAAAGGGCAGGGGATGAGGGCAGGTCTCTTATTCTGCGGGGTAAAGAATTAACCCAACCGTGCCCGGACCAAGGTTTGCCGCAATGGAAATGGAAAGTTCGCTGATCAAGGTTTCTTTATGATTAAATTGACTTTTGGCTTGTTCCAATAAACCCTGCCCGGATTTAAGGTCGCGGGCGTGCACCACGGCCAGATAGATGGGCTTATCGCCAAATTCTTCCTTTGCGATTTCGATCACACGCTCCAGCGAGGCTTTGCGCGTGCGAACCCGCTCTGCCATATTGAGATCACCATCTCGTAAGATCGCAATCGGTTTGACATTAAGAAGGGAGGCCAGCGCGGCTTGCAATGTTTTCACACGGCCCGACATCTTGGCATATTCAAGCGTATCCAGGGTTAGAATAACCCGAATATTTTTTTTAATGTTTTCCAAATACTTTACGATCTCATCCACACTCTTGCCGGCGCGTTCCATCTTTCGCGCTTCGCGACACATCAAGCCAATGCCAAGCGAGCCAACCGCTGAGTCAATTGGGATCACGTTGAATTCACCTTTCAATTCTTCAGCCGCAGAAACAGCAGAAGCATACGTCCCGGAAAGTTTGGCGGTGATGTGAATGGAAAGGATCGTATCGCCTTTTTGTGCCACCTTGCGGTAAAACTCAACGAATTGATGAGGGGAAGGCTGGGAGGTCTTTGGAATACGCTTGCTCTCATCCACCAGTTTGTAGAAACCTTCGTTGTCCAATTCCACCCCCTGAAGATACGATTTCTCGCCAAACAAAATGTTGACAGGGATCGTATCAATGCCGTATTCCTTTCCCCATTCGGGAAGGATATCGGCCGTGCCGTCGGTCACAATTCTTAACATGATTCACTCTCCTTCAAGATTTAAGTTTTGATCTTCCAATTGATCGCGAAGAGCCAGAAGCGTGCGGTGATAAAGACTCTTCACAGCTCCTTCACTTCTATTCATAATTGCACCGATCTCTGCATTGGACATGTCTTCAACAAATTTTAAGATGAGCAGGTTCTGTCTTTCAGGCGGCAATTTGCGGATCATTCTCAATAGCGCCTCCTGTTCCTGTGAGCGCACCAGGGTTTTTTCGGGATGGTCGCCCTTGGTCGGGAGGATGGGCAGGTCATCCAGCGGGATTTCCTGCTTGCGGCTTCTGTCACGGTGCCAGTTCGCCACCAGGTTGTGGGCGATGCGGTACAACCAGGCAGAAAATGGAACGCCGCGATCTGTATAGTTTTTTATGTGATTCATCGCCCGCTGGAAGACACGCGCAGTCAGATCCTCCGCATCATGAACATTCCCAGTGCGATAGTACACATAATTGAAGATCCGTTCCACATAACGCTCATACAGTTGACCAAAGGCGTCACGATCACCCTGTGAAGCACGAGTGAGAACTTCCTCTTCGTTGTATTCCATATCCGGCAAGTTGAAAACCTTACCGGTGGAGTTTGATTAAATAACACCACCGGATTTGAGAAGTTACACTGAGTATAACATGCGCGATTTCAGATTCATTTCAAACTAATGGGATGAAAAGCAGCGCCTCCCGCTTAACCCGAGCCTGATTCGCCTCCGTCAACATTTTCTCCCCTTCGAGAAACTCCTCGCTCCTGAAAGAGCACACCGCACTGGCGTACGGCGCAAGTGTCGGGACAATTGTGAGCGGAGTGAGGACAGCCCTACCGTCCGAACACAGTCGAAGCGGGCGTATCTTGGAAAAGTTAAACTTATTATGAAACTCGTCCTTCGACTACATCGCACGACACCTGCCCTCCCACTCGCTTCGCTTCGGGGACTGTAGTGGCGGACGGTGCCAGGGAAACCAAGAGTGTGCAGTTCCGCTTAGTAATTATCTCAAAACCCTTTGATGGCATATAATTTGTATGCAGGCAAAGGACAAACGATGATGAAAAAGA
>DATEDD010000079.1:0-4442 GCA_035286565.1 Anaerolineales bacterium | reverse complement strand
GGAGTTGTTACCAATCCAAACGGAAACAGTTCACCTTCATCTCCTGCCACATCAGTATAAAACCTACTACTGCTCACATATACCGTATAAGTTATCCTGTCCGGGGTTAGCCACTCAATTACTTTACCTTTCATCTCCATACCGTTTGAATAGGTCGTATTGAATTTCCAGATAATTTTTGCCGGGCGATCTATTTTATTTTTCAATCCATCGCTCCAGAAAAGATAGGAATAACTCTTCTGCTTTCCTCCAAGTTCAGCCTTACTTGATGCCGCAACATCTCCCGGTTTGCAGGCTTCAATATTTTCCGCAAAAGGTTCTGCGTTCAGAATCCCGTTCATCAGGGCAATTTGGGGGTCAAACGGTATTTCTGGAGTCACTTGCTCAGGAATCCGTTGATATTGCAGCCATTCGGCTGGTTCTATCCCACCGCTTGAATCCAACTTTCCTACTTCTATTTCCTGGCCCACCCTGTTTATTGCATAATAAATATTACCTGCCAATCTTACCTCAAGTCCCATCGGAACATTAGCCTCAGCCCAAAAACTGCCTTCGCTAACGATTTCTTTTACAGGGGTCGCTGTTAGCGTTGGCGACTCAAGAGTAGCGGTGGGAGTGGGAGTATGGCTCGGAGTCGCCGTTACAAAAAGAGTGGGTATTGGCGCAGGCGTGATGGAGGAGCAGGCAGTAACATAAATAGCGACAAGCGGAATGGCGATTGCATGTTTCATTTTTGCCTCTTGCGAGATAACCTAAAACCAAAAACAGTTCGTTCCGTTCAATGCAAAGCGTTTTTTATTTTTCCAAATACGGTCTTGCCAGCAACAACGCCGCCAGCGACTTGGCATCAGGCATCTCGCCGCGCTCGGCCATTGCGATGGCTTCTTTTAGGGGGATTTTTTCCAATTTCAGAAATTCATCATCATCTGCCTCTAGAGGATTAGGCTTCAAATCCGTTGCGAGAAAGACGCCCATGAATTCAGTGGAATATCCGGGCGCAAGAAAAAACTCGCCAACTTTCTTAAGTGTGCCTGCTTCCATGCCTGTCTCTTCACGGATCTCGCG
The DNA here is from genome assembly GCA_035286565.1 of Anaerolineales bacterium. Lineage (GTDB taxonomy): Bacteria > Chloroflexota > Anaerolineae > Anaerolineales > Villigracilaceae > Villigracilis. The sequence goes on along the minus strand of DATEDD010000079.1, from coordinate 3,377 downwards.
CGCTGCGCACTCTTCAAACGGCTCATCGCCGTCGCGAGTGCCTGCGGGCAGTTCGAGCAAATCCATGCCTGCCGCGTGGCGGTATTGACGCACAAAAAGTAAATTACCTTCATTATCCATAGGGATGATGATGACCGAACCGCCGTGTTCAACAATGTCAAATTTTGTTTCGCGGCCATCCGGGGTTTTGAGATAGTCGCGGCGAATTTTGAATGCCCGTCCTTGAAAGAGCGGTTCTGATTTAATAAGTTCAAAAGGCATAACGGTTCCTTTCATAAAAAAAAGCCCAAGCATTTGCCTGGGCTTTTTGATATCGCTCTAAGGTATTTTCAATGTTTGCCCAGCGGTCAATTTTGCTGAGACTGACAGGCTATTTGCAGAAGCAATTGCCGCAGGGTCAACATCGCCGTATTTGCAGGCGATACTGTTCATTGTTTCATCCCCTGATGCAACTGTGTAATTCGTTGGGTGAGCCACAAGAGCGCGATCTCCGGGAAATGCGCCGCTTTGAGGTATTTTCAAAACTGTCCCAGTTTCCAGACTGCTTGCCTGCGAACTGGTCAAACCGCTGAGCGTAAGCAAAGCATCCGGATCCACATTAAAACGGCGGGCGATGCAATAGGGATGTTCGCCGGATTGCAATGTATAAGTGGCGGGACGTACGCCGGGGGGAATTGATGTAGCGGCCGCTAAAGCGGCGTTGGTGGGCGTGCTAATAGTATTGGTTGGTGTGCCTGGAGTTCCAATCACAGGAGCAGGCGTATCGGTGCCAACCGCTTGCGATGTAATGACCGTGCCAGTTGTGGCAGCCTGCGGTGTGCCGGGCGTGCCTCCTCCAGCTACAGTGGTTTGCGCCGCAGCAGTCTGCTTGGCAAATTGCTCGATCATTGCCATTGGATTTTCAACGGAAGGGAACGGCGAAACGAATAACCCGGTCGGGATCAAGGTCGGCGTTGTGGCCGGTACGGAAGATAGGGATTGCGTGCAGGCGGAAATCAACATTGTTGAAACCACAAAAATGAAGATCACCAGCAAACCGCGTTGTTTGTTGCTCATAGATTCTCCTCTTTCAATATTATCAACAAGAAATGGTAGCACATCACGTTTAATGCGTCAAGCGATTCATTATGGGTTGCAATTAAAAGATAAAATGATGGACTCGATCAGCCCTGCGCTCCCGCCTGGATGGTTGGCCAGCACCTGTTTCCAAACCGTACACAAGCCTCGGCGCATCCGCGCATCCTCAGCCAGCACCGCAATAGACAGATCTTCGGCAGTTTTGAAATCGCCTGTCAAGGCGTAGGCCTCAATAAACACAAGCCATTCGTTCTGGTCATCGGGTTTAAAGCCTGATGATATGGCATCATCTCCAAGCGATACAACCTGTTCATAATTCCCATTTTGTTGGGCAATTTCTGCTTTTGCAAAGAAGTAGCACCATTCATGCGCTGGCTCTGTAAAGAAAATCGGCGCGGCTGGAGTATCTGTTTCCAGGATGATACGCGCTGGATTGGAGAGCGGGATTGCTTTTGTCAACTCGTCTGGCAGGTTGGCATAAATTTCCTCGTCGCCGCGCGCCGGGTCCAGCACGCGCAGGCATCCGTTTTTCGGCATGTAGATCACCAGCGCATTTGATGTGGAACTGCGGAAGTTGACGGTGCGGTATGGATATATGATCTCAATATTTGGTTCAAGCGCGGGCAGGGTCGAACCGCCCAACCGTTTTTCAGTGTAAAGCAGAATATAAGGAAGGTCTGAGCGGGTATATTGTGGACGCGCGTAGTCAGGCGCGTAGATCCAATTGATCGGAGCGGTGAACGAGAGATCGGTTTCATAATCAATCGGCATTTGATGGGTGAGCAGGACAGTATTCGGTTCCAATGCAGGCATGCGCCAGGCCATTTGCCAGTAGATTTCCCCTTGTTTTTCCCAATCCCTGCGGAAGATGTTTGCGTTGAAGAATTGTTGTCCGATGCCGAGGGAGATGAGCAGGGCGAAGATGTATATCTTAATGCGCTGGTTCTTGATTAGCAATTCCACCAATCCGAGCGTGAGTAAACTTCCGCCGATCATCATGGAGACCATCAACCTGTCAAACGATGATTGCAATGTCAGCGGAAGCCCTGCGGCAAGGGACGGCAGCCTGCCGAGCAATATGCCAATGGCGCCGATGAGGATCAATGAAATGGACGTGAAGCGTGACTTTTCATTGCTTTCTTCTGTTTGCGCGAAGCGGAGAAGATAAGGCGTGAGCAATGCCAATGAAATTGCAATCAGGCCGAGGGTTAAGAGAGAGGCGGGAGCGGGCAGAGAGCGGAATGTCAAAACGAGCACTTGTGCCCAGATGTAGAATCCTGCTTTCCAAATAGCATCCAACGCTTCTGTCAAAAAATAAACAGGGTTTGATGACTGTGCGGCTGTGACTTCGTAGGAATTGTAAGGACCAAATTTGTAATAGTAAATGAGCCATGCGGCGTTGAGCATCCAGATGGTGAGGTAAGGCCACCAGACTTTCATGGTCTTTTTGTATCGCTCAATGGAATTTCCTTGAAAGATAGAAAGAAGAAAAAGGAAACGCAATCCCTCAAGCCCAAAAAAATATTCTGTTGGAAAGATGCCGCAGAGTTGCAGGAGCAACGCGATGACTGCATAGGGAAGAGGTTTTTCCGCGCGCAACGCTTTAAAGGTAAAACCAAATGAAAGCAGATAAAAAATAAACGGGATGAGTTCCTGATTGATGTGCGTCAGCGCCACCCAGTGCTGGCTATAACCGGGAAAAACCAGGATGAGGAGTGCGGCGATCAATCCGATCCGGGGTTGGGCAGGCCAGATCTGTTTGAACATCCACCATGCGCTGAGTCCGATGATGAGGCGAATGACCAGTGCAAAGATTTGCCAGTAAATCGGCACGGGTGGAATTAAACTCGTGGTGAAATAAAAAATGGGACCGAGAAATGGGCGAAAGGGCGCAAAGGCCGGGTTGAATTCCGCCGGGCCCAGAAAATTTGCGATCCATGCAAAAGGCCAATCATCCCAATAAAAGCCTGTGAACGGGAGCAGCAGACCATAGGCCACTACAGTCACCATCGCGAAAAGTAATGGGGTGGATTTCTTGGGGTTGAGTTGTAGCATTTCTCAATTATAAGAGAAAAGACGATTTGAATTATATTTGCAAAAGGGTTTTGATATTTTGGATGGGCGTCTGTGGGACCAGATCACAGCCTGGCCAGATGGCATCCACGCCCGCCTCTTTCGCGCTGATAACTGCCTCAGCGACTTTAGCAGATTCTCCCCGATAGAGAGTCTCGACGGGATCGAGATTCCCAAACAGCAATGTGTCTTTTAAAGCAAACCGTGCCGCCGCGAGGTCAACTGTC
>DATEDD010000078.1:0-3260 GCA_035286565.1 Anaerolineales bacterium | reverse complement strand
TTTACTGTCGAATATGAACAGGAAGAAGATGGTCGTTGGCTGGCAGAAGTGAAGGAATTGCCAGGCGTGATGGTCTATGGAAAAAACCCCGATGATGCGGTTGCTCATGCGCAAGCATTGGCGTTACGTGTAGTTGCAGATCGCCTTGAAAATGGGGAGAATATCCCCTCGTTGATGTTCTCGTTTTCAATGGCATGAGTGATTGGAAAAGCGTCAAAGCAAAACGTTTGTTAGCCGCGCTCCAGCGAATCGGATGGAGTGTGAAGCGACAGACTGGCTCGCATAAAATTCTGGAACGTGTGGGCTGGGCTGATGCCGTCTTTGCGTTTCATGACAATGATGAAATTGGTCCAAAGATGCTGGCGAGAATGGCAAAGGTCACTGGTTTGAAACCAGAAGATTTATAGGCAAAACGAGTAGCGGAAAAGAACCTGCTACTCTTTTTATTTTGTCCACGTGAAGGGGATGGTCAACGGGGAATCGGCAGACTAAAGTCCTGCCTCAGTTCGTGGAAGTCCACAAAAGTGGACTGGCGCAAATAGTGCGAAGCACTTTCATGTATTGAGCGAGGGGTTTACCCCGAACGTAAGGATGGTCGCGATTGTGCGAGGGACTGATTAATGATGAGCCATGTCCGCGTGAGGGGATGCATCTCGTGATACGATATAAATTGGGAGGCTTCCTATGAATATCCTGTTGATCGCCGCGTTTGTATTTGCCGCGCTTGAAGCGCTGGCATTGTGGAAAAACTGGCTGCGATTGGAATATGTCGCCAAGCCAGCTGTCATGATTGTCCTGTTCACCTGGTTGTGGACATCCGCCGGATTGAGCGGAGCCTTGATTTGGTTTGGGCTGGGGCTTCTTCTGTCTCTTGTGGGAGATGTCCTGCTGATGATTTCTCTCGACCGTTTTTTCCTGCCAGGACTGGTTGCTTTTCTGCTCGCGCATATCGCGTATGTGATCGGATTTAATATTCCAGTGCCAGAGATGTCTGTGTGGGGGATTGCCCTGGCGGTTTTCATCGGCTTGGGCGGGGCGCGAGTCGTTCGCAGGATCATTGCCGCGCTTGCCGCGCAGGGACAAGGTCGGATGCGAATGCCGATTTTGGTTTACAGTATCGTCATCTCCCTGATGATTCTATCTGCGATGTTGAAACTGACCGATGTTAAGTGGGAAGCGGGTGCGGCACTCCTTGTCAGCCTTGGCGCAATCCTGTTCTATATTTCAGATATTATTCTCGCGTGGAATAAATTTGTCTCGCCCTTTCAACATGGACGTATCTACAATATTGCCGCGTATCATCTCGGTCAAATTGCGTTGATTGCGGGAGTTATTGCGCAATTTTCAAAATAATTTTGGATTGGATGGCGCGGTATTGTTTGTGAATAATCTCTAACTTTTTGGGCAAAGGAATTCAGGTATTATTTATCATCTTACAATCTCAAACCAAAGGAAAGCAAATGCAGCCTATTTTCTTTATTATTTTGGTCGGACTCTTGGGCGGGATGGCTATCGGGGTGCAAAGCCCCATGTCGAGCATGATCAGCCAACGCCTGGGAGTGATGGAAAGTATATTCATTGTCCATGTGGGGGGAGCGCTGGCAGTGTCGATTCCGCTGCTCGTTTTTGGAAGCAGGCTCGGCGAATGGCGAAGCGTCCCCTGGTACACATTGGGCGCAGGAGCATTCGGTCTCATGGTCATTTTTTCAATGAGCTATATGATTCCCCGCATCGGAGTTGCAGGCGCGTTGATCACCTTGATGGCGGGACAGCTTTTTGTAGGCTCATTGTTGGATCACTTCGGGTGGCTGGGCGCGGCTCAACGTGTCATGGACGTTCCGCGCATGATCGGGCTTGGCGTGGTGATGCTTGGTGTGTGGCTGACGGTGAAATAAAGTTTGAAAACAAAAAGGACACGGGCAGCGTGTCCTTTTTGTTTATTAATCCAGCGTCACAATATGTTGATGGATCAAATGCGCGTATCGGTTTTGTAAACGAATGAAATGGTTTTGGATCGCGTCCGCTTCAGAGCCTTCCAGCACAAGGAATTTTCCTTTTTCGACACCGTTGCGCGCGATCTCGCGGCAGACAGCTTCAATGATCAACTCTGCCAGGAGCACCTGACCCTGCAGGGTGGTATCGAGGCGGTTGTTTTCATCCAAATAAATTTTTACCGAAGGCGCGGCAGTTGCAATCACAATGCTTGAATTGACGCGGTCAAAATACACACGCTGACGCGGATCCGTGCGGTCATCAAAACGAATATCTGTGAACAAGGCATGACTGCTTCTGGTGGGCGGCGCAGCCAGCGATTCCTTTTTGGAATGAACCTGCACGAATGCCTGTGTCCTGTTCCTGCCAAGATACGCGGTGACTACCCCTTCACCGCCCACCTGCCTGCCTTCCACTTTCACGCGCGTTTCCAAAATGGTCGCGTCCGTTTTATGCGGCTTGAGCAGGACCTGTGGAGTTAAGACAATGATTTCAGGGCTGTTTGAGATCACAGTAACCGTTGCGCCCGCTCTTCCATTTTCTCCCAAAGCAATGCGCAAGACCAATGAAGCGGTTTGTCCCGTTTGCACGTACTGCCGTTCGGGGAAAAATCCCATTCCAGATTCTGGCAGCTCAATGACCTTATGAAACTCGCCTTCTTTTGGCTCGCGGAGCTCAGTTAATGCAATCGTATTTAACTCATGCAAGGCATGGTTTATTTTTTGACGTAACTTTTTATCCAGCTTTGTTTGCTCGTCATGGACCGCGTGTTCGCGCTCTGCTTGAATGATCGGCTCAAGTTTTCTTTCCACTGCAAGTTTCAACGCCTTCGCAAATGGATGCGTCCAGTTAATGCCGTCGCGTGTTGCGGTCAACACAGGTTCGTCATTCTTCAACAGGTCATGCAGATGATCGCATTGAATGGAACCGTAGAAATAAGCTGCATACGGGTCGTTCTCAAACTTGAGCATGGTCAGCGAAACCACAGTTGCCTTGCTGACCACCAGCAAACCGCCGTCTGCGTAATCGCCTTCTTCTCCTCTTGTTGATAATTGGATTCCCGACCGATAGACTTCCAGTTTGGCTGTGGCAGGATAGCCCTCAATTCTGATTCTCTCGCTCAGGACTTTCTCGCCTCGTGGTGACTTGTAGCTGAGTACGTGTTCCTGACGAATTTGCCCATCTGACGCAATATCCCGTAAAATGATCTTGCGTCTTGGGTTGCTCATAATTGGGCGCAGTTCAAAATGCCTTTGCAGATAATTTCT
>DATEDD010000077.1:0-4722 GCA_035286565.1 Anaerolineales bacterium | reverse complement strand
ACATCAAGCTGTGCAAATCCACGGCGGCATGGGCTACAGCAAGGAACTACCGGTCGAGCGTTATTTCCGTGATGCCAAGATCACCGAAATTTACGAAGGCACAAGCGAGATCCAAAGATTGGTCATCTCGCGCAGTGAACTTGGTTTGAAGTAGTGAAAGCCACCCTCTTCCGCCGGCATGGCGGACCAGAAGTATTGGAATACACAGATTTCCCAACACCTCAGCCGCAGGCAGGTGAAATCTTGGTTCGCCTGCGCGCCGCCGCACTCAACCGCATGGATGTGCTCGTGCGTAATGGCTGGCCTGGCTTAAAACTGGAACTCCCTCACATCAACGGCGCTGACGGCGCAGGCGAAGTGGTTGCGCTCGGTACCCCTCTCCCTGAGGGAGAGGGGTCAGGGGTGAGGGTTGGAGATCGTGTCGTCATCAATGCCAACCTCGGTTGCGCCAAATGTGAGTTCTGCCAAAATGGATGGGATAATTTATGCAGTGATTGGCATCTGCTTGGTGAAACCATCCGCGGGACGTATGCAGAATATGTTTGTGTGCCCGCACGTCAACTTTACAAATTACCGCCTGAGTTTAATTTCCATGCCGCTGCTGCGGCGGCTTTAGTGTATCAGACCGCATGGCATTCGATGGTCAAGCGCGGAGGAGTCAAAGCCGGGGAAACCGTCGCAATTGTCGGCGCCGGCGGAGGCGTAAACTCTGCCAGTATCCAGGTCGCAAAATATATTGGGGCGCAAGTTATTGTCATCGGTTCAAATCAACAGAAATTGGAGCAGGCCGAATCACTCGGCGCGGATATATTAATTGACCGCTCAAAGGAAGAAGATTGGTCGAAGGCGGTTTTTATTGCCACTGAAAAACGCGGCGTGGATGTGGTGGTGGATAATGTCGGCACTACATTTCCAATGAGTTTGCGCGCGCTCAAAAAAGGCGGACGCCTGCTCACAGTCGGGAATAGCGGCGCGCCACGCTTTGAAATTGACAACCGTTACATTTTTGCAAAACATCTCTCGATCCTCGGCTCCAGCATGAGCACGCTTGCAGATTTTGCCGAGGTGATGGAACTGGTGGTTGCTGGTAAACTAAAAGCGATACGTGATAAAACTTTTTTTCTGAAAGATGCAAGCGCCGCGCAAGAGAGATTATGGCGCGGCGAAAATTTTGGCAAGATCACACTCGAAATTCCGTAGGAAGGCTTTCGAGCCACAACAAAACCTAAACGCGACATGAATGTCGCGTTACCAAATCTTCGCGGATGCGGTGGTTTTTCACAATGATTACGATGGGATGCGTATCGAAGAGACTCCCTTAAATCTGGAAAAAAATGAATTTTCTTAAACGCTTCTCTTTATTTGAAATTTCCCTCATTACCGTCATCCTTGGCATACACCTGTATGCGGCATTCGCAGATGCATACACCTTCCCCAACGCATGGTTCAAACGTGACGATGCTTATTACTATTTCAAAGTCGCACAAAATATTTCGGAAGGATATGGGAGTACCTTCGATGGTATTAACCTGACCAATGGCTATCATCCGTTGTGGATGATCGTTTGCATCCCTATTTTTGCCCTCGCCCGCTTCGACGTGATTCTGCCATTGCGCGTCCTGCTCATGGTGGTGGCTGGTTTCCAGGCTGCCAGCGCAGTGCTGATCTATAGGATGATAAAAAGCAATCTGTCTCATGCGGTTGCGATCCTGGCGGCGGTGTTCTGGGCATATAATTCTTATATCCATTACACAGTTTATGAATATGGGTTGGAAACACCGCTGGCCGTATTGACAGTGCTCTATTTCGTTTTCAAACTTTCTCAATTTGAGAAGGGCTGGCGCACAAAAGCAGTACAGCCACGTGAGATCGCAACACTTGCGTTACTCGCGGTGGTTGTTATGTTCAGCCGGCTCGACCTGATATTTTTTGCGATCATCGCAGGCGTATGGATTATCTTCCGCGGGAAACCCATACGCTTTCTGCTTCCTTTGGACATGGTCATCATTTTCGCTTCGATGACGAGTTCAGTTGCATTGCGAACGGGAATTGCTGCTTACAACAACTACTACGCATCATCAGCAGTGGAAGCAACCATTCTTGCCCTCCTGGCCAAACTTATTTCATTGTATTTCTTCGGCGCATACCAACACCCGCGATCGAAACCCATCGGGGTTCTGTTCCGTCAGATTCTATTTGCCATTACAAGCGGCACAGTCATCACCGTTGCCGCATATCTGCTCCTGATTCAACTAGGGTTGGGTAGGGATTTTCCACGCACCGCCTTTATCCTAGACTGGGGCATCAGCCTGCTTCTTATTTTTGCGCTCAGGTTGGCCGCACGCTCTGCGTGGTTCAGCAGCAAAAACAGTTTTCAACCCGAATCTCCCGTTCTTGAATTCAAGACAAGTAGGAAGAAATGGCTCGCCGAAGGCACTGCGTACTATGGCGTGCTGGGCGGATTCCTCGCTTTATATATGCTCTTCAACAAGATCATGTTCGGCGCCTCCAGCCCTGTCAGCGGACAGATCAAACGCTGGTGGGGAAGCATGGCAAACACAGTCTATGAGCGCCCGGCCACAAGCTGGTACTCTTTCTTTGGCGTCGGCATGGACACATTCAATGCCTGGAATCCAGCAACCGACCTGTTTTTATGGCTCGCAAATCTACTGCGCTTCATCCTTCCCGGTCCGGATAAGGATGATGAACGATATTACATTGCCATGTTTGTCTTTGTGATCGCAGGGTTGGTCCTTGCATTTGCAAATAAAAACCGTGTGATCCATATTTGTTCAAACCTGGCATTCATCCCCCTGGTCGCCGGAAGTGGAATTCACATTCTCTCGTATTCAGCCACCTCCTACGGCGGGGCAAAGGAATGGTACTGGGTCAGCCAAATGATTCTCGTCACACTTGCTGGAAGTTTCTTTCTTGATTTGATCCTGAAACCATTGCTAAAGATTAGAACTACACGCCTCGCTCTGGAAATCTTGTCGGTTCTGATTGGCATCTATTTTGCATATAATCTTGGAAACTACGTAGTCACTGTGATGCGGCATGACTATTTCGCTGCTGACCGTCCCTACATGGAAGTATTGGAATATCTTGAGCAGAATACACCACCCGGCAGTATCATCGGCATGACCGGCGGAGGCAACGTCGGGTACTTCATTCACGACCGCACCATCGTCAATATGGATGGGCTGATCAACAGCGCTGAGTATTTCCATGCTTTGCAGAGCGCGGAAGCGCCTACATTTTTGTACGAGCGCGGCATCACAATTATCTTTGCAAACTCACAACTGCTTGCGCTGCCACCCTACTTCGGTCAATTTGCGCCATATCTTGAAAGATACAGCAGTTACGGCGGCAAAGGGTTGTTCTATTTGTTGGAAGAAGCAAAATATTAGGAGAACTATTTTGAAAACCAGATTATTCCCGATCGTGATGCTGATCCTGATCACGGCATGTACATCATCCGGCGCATTGCCTCAAGAAACGGAAGCTCTACCCTTCGATCCTGCTCCGGGCAAGCCTGTTCCCGTTTTCACAGCAATTCCCACGCTGACGGCGCTTCCGCCTGCGCCCACCTATGGCATAGCTCCACTTGATGATGCGCAAAACATCGTCTATTATTTTGCGCCAGACATCTGCAATGCCAAATGGGTCAACAGTGGACAGGAACTGCCCTGCCCCGGTATTCACGGACAGATCAGTTCCGGGTACGTTGAATTTCTCACGCAAGCAGACTTGGGCTTGAACTATATGGCGAACGCCTTGCTGACAATTCCCTCACAGGATCAAAAATTTTTCGGCATCTTCGGCGCCTTCCCCGCCAGAGAAATCGAGTTTGCAGATTTCTTTCGTACCCAACTTTATTGCATGCCCGGATCCCTATGTGATGTGACATTTTCCATTGGATATTATGACAGCAACGGAAAATTTTATGAACCCTTCCCAGACTGGCCATACAACTACGCTGAACCCACGCATTTGATCAATTACCCTTTGGACATCCTGGATGGACAAACCGTGAAACTCACTTTGATCGTGCGCGATAATGGAAACTCATCAGACGACTTCGCGGTTTGGGTCGAACCGCGCATCTTTAGGCATCCTGGAATCACCAGGCCTACGCCATAACCATGAGACGTCCATTCCCTGTAACTCTTATGCTGTGGCTGGTGTTAATTATCATCATATGGAACATCCTGCGTGTTTGGACCTCCATGGCCTGGAAGAATGTATTGATTGAGTTCTCCGCCAGCATTCCGCCCATAACCAGCGCAATTCTTGGAGGAATATGGGTTGTGGTTGGATGTTTCCTGTACTGGGGCATTTGGCAGGGAAAAGCATGGGCTGGGAAAACGCTCCTTGGAACCGCGGCAGGCTACACGATCTGGTATTGGAGCGAACGGCTTTTTTTTCACAATCCCCGACCCAATGTGATATTTGCTGTTATAGTAAATTTGGGATTATTGATCCCGATCTTGTTTGCCAATAAATCACTTTCGAGAGAGATGAATGAGCAAAAAATCAAAAATCCAAAAGTTAAATGATTTAAAAGTGCAGTCGCGTCTTGGTGGAGGAGAGGCGCGAATTGATGCCCAACATAAAAAAGGACGCCTGACCGCGCGCGAAAGGTTGGACTTGTTGTTGGACAAAGGATCATTCCGGGAAATGGATCCTTTCGTTGTCCATCGTACGCATGATTTTGGTCTC
>DATEDD010000076.1:0-7737 GCA_035286565.1 Anaerolineales bacterium | reverse complement strand
ATAAAACTGACAAGCTGTGTCGGAATGGCGGAGCGCGGCATCATGGGGGTATACCTGCAAATTCCGAACCATTTATGACAAATAAACAAGCTGCCAGGGCGGAAAGTAACTGTCAAAAAGATCAAAGAATACCCCGACGGGTCACTGGCTCGGGGATACCAAAATCCACAAACTGCCTCAGTTCTACAAAAGGAAATTCTTTCCGTAGGCCCGAATATCACAAGGCTGGCTTCGATCAACTCTGGCTGACAATGACCACACGCCGGGAAAATTATTGCCAATATTTAATGTCTGTTTTTGATGAGTCAATTGGAGGTAGCGATGGAAGTAGTTAGCAAAGCAATTCAGAGTGCACATTATAAAGATACGCCACTCGTGGCTTCGCGAAGTATGCGCGTGTTGCTGGTTATCACCGGACTGGCCACAGGCGGTGCAACCAATGTTGTCCTGGATATTGCACGCCATTTCAAAGACCAGCCTGGGTTTGATCTGGAGCTCTTAACCGGACCAATCCCGCGAGGCAGAAATGATATGACGCATTTGGCAGAGGAACTGGGCATTCCCACGCGGGTAATACCGGGTCTGATTAACCATATAAACCCGATCGTAAATATGAGGGCTGTTGCGGACCTTCGGCGTATTATGGTCGAGGGGAAATATGATATTGTTCATACTCATTCCTCGGTTGCCGGAGTAGTGGGAAGGCTCGCAGCGCTCGCAGCAGGCATTCCGGTGATCATACATCACGTTCATGGCTGGGGGTTACACGATGGTATGTCCGGATGGACCCGGAGACTGTATCTGACTTTGGAGCGGTTCTGTGCCAAATTTACCGACCGCATTATCACTGTAGCTGAACCAGATATTCAGAAGGGGTTGAACCAGGGCATCGGTAAGAAAGACAAGTTTACCTTGATCAACAATGGCATTGACCTGGAAAAATTTCGGCAGGATGTCGATGCTCAACAAGTACGCTCGGAATTGGGTTTGGATCCGGAATGTAAACTTGTGGGGATGGTCGGTCGTTTGGATGAACAGAAGAATCCACTGGACCTGATCAGAGCCGCTGCCATAGTAACCAAGAGCTACCCCAAGGTGCAGTTTTTGGTTGTCGGCGATGGTTCATTACGTCCTGACTGTGAGCGACTCATCAACGAGCTTAATCTAAAAGACAAGTTTTTCCTGTTGGGTTTTAGAAATGACGTTCCCAGAATCCTGCCCATACTGGCGATCACGGCCATGAGTTCGCTATGGGAAGGTTTGCCTCTTGCTTTTCTTGAGGCTATGAGCGCGGGTAAACCGATTGTTGCAAACGATATAGATGGTGCGAGCGACGTTGTAGTAAATGGTGAAACCGGCTTTCTCGTGACTCCACGCCAGCCGCAAGAAATGGCGGAGCGTATTCTAGCTTTACTTAATGACGAAACGCTTTGTAATGAGATGGGGCGTGTCGCTCGACAACGCTCGGATTACTATTCATTGCCAAGAATGCTAGGGAAGATTGAATCTCTATATAAAGAACTACATTCTGCAGGCCAGCCTAGCACTGCTCCACTGAGGCGTCTCCTGAGTTGGGTGGCAGGCAGAGGCTTCAAGATCGCCCAGGCTGGTTCCGAAAAAGCGCGACTCAGTCTTTTGGGCCGAATCACTGGACGCTACAGTCGTTTTCAGGCGCCCTTTTCAGAGCGCAGGCTCTTGCTGGGTTTAGGGGATGCGGCGAGCATGCTGGTGGCTCAAGTCCTAACGGTTTGGCTGTCGAGCCAGACTGCTTATTGGGGACTGGATCTGGCATTGGATCCACTTGCAAGTTGGTACCGGTTACCGGCGGTCCTAGCCGTCTGGCTCGCGGTGGCCTGGCTTAATGATCTCTACCATGTTCCGTCTTCATACGTCAAAAAAGGTACAGCGCGGCGGATTATTCAGACTACTCTCCTTTCCATGCTCATCTATGCGGGAATGTCTTATCTCTTTCCGAATGTGTTTTCAATATATTACTATCTTGGATTGACCCTCTTGATGGTACCTCTGGTTGCAGGCTGGCGCGTTTTCTATACTGTTGTTTTCAAACGGGACGCGTTCCAGCAGCGGGTGTTGCTTGTCGGTAATGGTTCTCGGGCCAAGGCAACCGTGCGAGACATCCAGAAACGCATCTGGTCGTCCTATCAAACATATCAAGTTGTAGGTTACGTGAACGAGACCGAACCAAAAAACAAAAGTGACGAACTGCAATACTTGGGCAGGTTACGCGACCTTCTATCAGTGGTTGAGAAGCACAAGATCCACGAGATTGTGCTAACCAATGACGGCAATTTCAAGGATAGGTTGTTTGAATCCCTGATTGACTGCCAGGCAAAGGGTGTGCGCGTGAGTTGGATGCCAGAATTTTACGAACGCCTATACCAAAAAGTGCCGGTGGAACACCTTGATCGAAGCTGGGCGCTGTACATGATCCAGGATCGTCCAGTCTTTAATCGGCTCGAACTGGGCCTCAAGCGGCTGCTGGACCTGACGTTGTTAATATTTGCGCTACCGATTTTCCTTCTAATCCTTGTACCCGTAGCACTGGCTATCAAGCTGGAGTCACCGGGCCCGGTATTTTATCGTCAGGTGCGGTGCGGCCGTGCTGGTGATTTATTCATGATTTATAAGTTTCGCACCATGATTGCAAACGCCGAGAAAGATGGCAAAGCACGCTGGGCATCTAAAGGCGACCCGCGTATCACCCGGGTGGGTCAATTCTTGCGCAAAGCCCGGTTGGATGAATTGCCACAACTGTTCAATGTATTCCGTGGCGAAATGAGTATAGTTGGTCCACGGCCGGAACGTCCCGAATTCGTGGAACAGCTCGAAGAGGCAATTCCGTTTTATCGCATGCGTCATCTGGTCAAGCCGGGACTCACCGGCTGGGCCCAGATCAATTATGAGTACGGAAGTACGGTTGATGACGCGCTGGTTAAGTTGCAGTATGACTTCTACTATGAGCGTTACTGGTCACTAGGGCTCGATCTGTACATATTGTTCCGAACCGTCGGGGTTGTGCTTTTGCTCAAGGGAATGTGAAAAGGTGTCAAGGGTTTCTGTTGTCTGTCCGAGTTTGAATTTCCAATAAGTTTAAGTTATTGAGAATCTGTTAGGATGCAGAGAGTGCCAATCTCCAGAACAAAATTGCTTTTCAATTCGTCATTCTGCGCCGAGACTCGCACCTGCGCTAAAGAAAGAGGTAAAAAATGAACGACTTTATGGAACTGCGTCGCGTAACAATCATTATCGTAAGATGGTGGTGGTTGTTGGTCCTGTCGATCGCCATCGGCGCAGGGATAGGTTATGCAATCAGCCGGGGACAGACGCCAGTTTACCTTGCGACGACGACGGTACTTGTGGGCGAAAGCATCCAATCGTCCCGCGTGGACAGGGTGGATATTCAAGTCAGTGAAGCGTTAGTACTGACCTATGTTGAGATCGCCCGCCGCCAGCCGGTGCTGCAAGGCGTGGTTACAACGCTTAATTTGAATGAATCCTGGCAGAATCTAGGTAGACGGGTAACGATCAATCAAATCGAGAGCACCCAAATAATCGAAATCGGTGTGGAAGCCGATTCACGAGAGCTGGCGCAAAGTATTGCGGATGAGATCGTTAATCAACTGATTTTATTGAGTCCTTCGAGTTCTGAAAGCGCCGAGAATCAATTGACCAATAGTTTTAACCGCGAGCAGATAACGAACTTACAAGAAAGAATCGTGAATGGGCAAAAAAGACTGGCGGAAATTGAGACCGCTATAAACAATTCGATTTCCGAATTTGAGTTGACCGCACTGCAACAGGAAAAAACGAATTTGGAGGGATTAATTATTGAATGGGAGCGAAACTATACACAGTTGCTGACTCTGACTGAACCCAAAAGAGATCCAACTCGATTGACTGTTGTTGAACCAGCGCATTCCGGTAATAGAATAATTCGACCGCTCGTTCCATTGAATACCATCGTCGGGGGTGGTGTGGGTATGATCCTGGCTTTGGGCTTAATATTCCTGCTGGATTTTCTCGATGATACCTATAGATCATTAAAGGATTTTCCCCAGTCTGAGGAAGTGAACATCCTTGGCAGTATTAGAAGGATCAAAGGGAAAAAACTCTCAGATAAGATCATTGCCCAACTTCAGCCGCATTCTCCTATCACAGAATCGTACCGCATTATACGGAGCAGAATCCGATTTAAGCGAGGTGATAACCCGGCAAGATCTATCATGGTGACCAGCTCAATGCCAGAGGAGGGTAAAAGCCTGACCGCCGCAAATCTTGCGGTTGTTTTTGCTCAAGCGAACTTTAAAACGGTCATCGTGGACGCAGATTTAAGACATCCCGTACTCCACGAGCTCTTTGAGGTGGAGAATGAAGCCGGGCTGGGGGACGTGCTGAGTTCACATGCAATGAGGGTTGAGGAGTGCATAAAAAACACCCCTGTGGATAATTTACAAATACTGACCAGTGGGAAGGCTCTTCCAGATCCATCAGGGCAGCTTGGTTCCGAGCGGATGGAAGAGATAATAATGGATCTGAAGAAAATTGCTGAAATTGTCATCTTCGATAGTCCGCCGGTGTTGGTGTTTGCGGATGCAATTGCTTTATCTCGTCGAATAGATGGGATCATTGTGGTGATTAAAGCTGGGAAATCGAAGCGGAGCGCCATTAATCAAACTCTTCTTGACCTGCAAAATGCCAATGCTAATTTGCTCGGAAGTATTTTCAATCAGTCTCCTAAAAGCGATACCTTCTCTGTGAATAAGGTGTATATGCAGGAGCGGCCTCAATTGCCCTTTGCTCGGGTTTTAGCAAAGAAAGAAAATCCATTTCATGATCTGCGCGATTCAGCTACACCCCTACATGAATTTCCTGTATTACCTGAATTAGATAGTAAGAGAGCAAGTGTCATTACGACCGAATTCCATGACTTGGACGATTCGGCGACTCGCGTGAATGAAAATCTTGAAATATCCGGTTTAGAGGGTGAGAAAGCCGGTATTGATGGGGATCAATTTCTTGACCTGGGCGATTCGGCGGTGCCTGCGATTGAAAACCTTGAAATGCCTGGTTCAGGTAATGGGAGCAGAGCAACAAAAACCAATATTCCGCATGATAGCAAAACTGCCAAGAGGACAAACCATAAGAAGCCGACCCTAATGAGTGATCTGGACGATTCCACCACGCCCACAAATGAATACCTTGAGATGTCTGATTCAGGGAGCGAGAAAGCCACCGTTGATGAGACCCAATTTCATGACCTGGGCGATTCAGCTACACCCATAAATGAAATCCTTGAAGTGTCTGGTTTAGAAAGTGAGGAAGCCGTTGTCGATGAGACCCAAATCTCCGGCCTGGGCGATTCCGCCATACCGGCAAATGAAAACCTTGAAACGTCTGATTTGGAGGGCGAGAAGGCCCGCATTGACGAGGTCCAAATGCAAGAGCTCGGCGACTCGACTATACCCGCAAGTGAAAACCTTGAATCACCCCCTTTAGATAGTGAGGCTTATGTCAAGGAAACCAGTGTTCAACCAAAAAAGAAACGGACTCGAAAATCCAAACGCAAGGAGCTCCAAAATGAAGTAGTTCCCGTTGCTGCGCCGGATGTTCCGGTTGAGCAGACTAATGAATGAATCTGTTCACCGCATGGCAGGCAGGACAGGTAATTCGCCAATAGGTTGAAACGGCGCTTCGATTTTGCTATAATGAATTTAAACACTTACTGAAAGGAAGCCTTATGACAAAGATACTCGTTACTGGTGGTGCCGGTTTTATTGGTTCACACGTGGTTGATTTGTTTGTCACTCAAGGATATGAGGTTGTCGTTCTCGATGACCTGTCCACCGGACACGCCTCAAACTTGAACCCGGCCGCGAAGTTTTATCAAATGGATATTCGCAGTCCGCAGATCCGTGAGGTGTTCGAAGCTGAAAAACCCGATTATATTAGTCACCATGCGGCCCAGATGGATGTGCGCCGTTCAGTTGCCCAACCATTGTTTGACGCAGATGTTAATATCCTCGGTTCGATCAACCTCATCGAACACGCAAGGGAATTTAAGGCAAAGCACTTCCTCTACATTTCGACTGGCGGAGCCGCATACGGCGAACCAGAACAGCTTCCATGTGATGAAACGCATCCTGTCAACCCGATCTGCCCATACGGCGCCAGCAAGCATACAGTTGAACATTATTTGTACATGCATTATGTAAACTATGGTCTGAACTATACAGTGCTTCGCTATCCCAATGTTTTCGGGCCCCGGCAGGATCCACATGGTGAGGCGGGTGTTGTGGCCATATTCACAGGAAAAATGCTTGCGGGTGACCAGGTGATCATCAATGGAGACGGAAATCAGACGCGGGATTTCGTCTATGTAGGTGACTGTGCCCGGGCTAATCACCTTGCACTCACAATCGATCACCAGCCGGGAATATACAACCTGGGCTGGGGCCGGCCTACTTCGATTAACGATATCTTTTCGACACTGGAAAAAATCACAGGTTACACTCTGCCGGTTGAATACGCTCCCGCCAAAGTGGGCGAAACGCGTCATATCTACCTGGACGCTTCCAAAATTAAAAAGGAACTAGGCTGGGTCCCAACAGTCACTCTCGAAGAGGGCCTGGAGAAAACTGTCGCCTATTTTAAGATTTTGGAGGAGGTGGCATAATGACTGTTCAGACATATTTGTGATCAGCCTCTTCCATTTTTAGAATGCGCTGCTCTTCGAAGCGTAGATGCTTTGCTGGTAAAAAAACCTATCTTTGATTTTCACGATGACCAGCGTATCGAAGTGTGTTTTCTGTGATACGTGTTGTGCTGGAATCTGGAAGAGTGAATCGTAATAGTTATTATTTGTATAGGATGGAAATATGATTGACCAAAAAGTTCTTCTCATTGATGACGATGCTGACCTCCTTCATCTGGCTGGCCTGCTCTTTAAAAAAGCCGGAGCTCATATTTTCACAGCTCGCGATGGTCTGGAAGGTATCAGCAAGTTGTTTACCTGCAACCCAAACCTGATCGTACTGGACGTGATGATGCCGGGCACGAACGGGTTTGAGGTGTGTCAAAGAATCCGCCAGGTATCGAATGCTCCGATCATCATGTTAACAGCTCTAAATGAGGAGCAGGAGATGCTCCGCGGGCTGGAGGCTGGCGCGGATGATTTTCTAACAAAGCCCTTCAATGCAGAAGTTCTGATGGCGCGTGCAAAGACAGTTTTGCGCCGCAGCGCAAATGGAAATACCCCTGGCCCGAATTTTGAGTTCAATAACGGCCACCTGAGTATCGATATTGAAAGGCACCACGTTCTGGTGGATGAGAAGAGAGTTAAGCTAACTCCCGTTGAGTTCCGCCTGATAGTTTATCTGGCGCGCAATGCGGGTAAAGTATTAACTTTTAACCACATCCTTTCCAATGTTTGGGGTGATCAATATATGGGAAGCATTGACTATGTCCACGTTTATGTTTCGCATCTCCGAAACAAGATCGAGGAAAATGTCAAAAACCCGCGTTATATCCTGACTGTCCACGGTGTGGGATATATCTTTGAGAGATAGGAAATCTTATGCCAGGCTTGAATATAACCATCACAATTCATCACAAAGGAGAGAAAAATCATGGACATGTCTGCTATTGCTGATTGGTGCACGATTCTGTTCTTTCTGTGGTTCGGGTTGA
Organism: Anaerolineales bacterium; assembly: GCA_035286565.1. Classification (GTDB taxonomy): domain Bacteria; phylum Chloroflexota; class Anaerolineae; order Anaerolineales; family Villigracilaceae; genus Villigracilis. The sequence goes on along the minus strand of DATEDD010000076.1, from coordinate 30 downwards.
AGACGTTCATCCCTGCCCTTGATAAAGGCT
>DATEDD010000075.1:0-8261 GCA_035286565.1 Anaerolineales bacterium | reverse complement strand
ACTGCCGGGTACGCACGGTATGTCCGATCCAGCATGTTGGAAGTTCTTGGGCTGGATTACATTCGCACTGCCCGTGCAAAAGGACTGGCCAGCCGGATAGTACTATTCAAACATGCCCTGCGTAACGCCGCACTGCCCCTTGTTACCATTGTTGGGCTGGATATTCCATATTTACTCGGAGGGGCGCTTGTGACCGAACAAGTGTATGCCTGGCCGGGCATGGGGAGGCTTTTCTGGGAATATGCACAACGCGGTGATTTTCCGGTGGTACTTGGTGTCTTGCTGATTGTTTCATCTGCAGTTGTAGTGTTTACAATCATCACAGACCTAATTTATACCATCGTAGACCCGCGCATACGTCTCAGTTAACTGGAGTAAATCATGGCTACTGAAACAACAATGGACGTTCCCATCCTTGAACGGGAAACCACGGCTCCCCCCTTAACTCCTCGAGAATTGATCTGGAGGCGGTTCCGAAAGCATCGCATGGCGGTGGTTGGAATGATCGGCTTTTTCATCCTGATGGCCTTTATCATAGCTGGATCCATTCTTGTATCCGAGGAAAGAGCAAACGTGGTTGACCCTCAGGGACGTTTGAGCCCACCCACTGCGAATCACTGGATGGGAACGGACAGCACAGGGCGCGATCAATTCGCGCGAATCATTCACGGCGGGCAAATTTCCCTTCTTGTAGGGATACTGGCTGTGACAATTTCTGTAAGCGCAGGGACAATCATCGGCGCCGCCGCCGCATATTACGGCGGGTGGGTGGACGCCGTTCTAATGCGATTCACCGAGGCCATGCTTTCCATTCCATCCCTCTTTTTGCTGATCGTGCTCGGTAAGTTCTTTGGGAAGGATGTGCAATCGATCGAGCTGTTTGGGCGCACGTTCAGCGGCAGTGTTGCCATTGTGATCCTGGTCATCGGACTGACATCATGGATGTACCTCGCAAGGATCGTACGCGCCAATGTGCTCTCCTTGAAGGAAATGGATTACATCTCCGCATCAAGGGCATTGGGCGCAAGCAATGTACGGATTTTCTTCCGGCACCTTATTCCAAATACCATGGGTGCGATCATTGTCGCCTCGACGCTTGGTCTGGCGGGCGCAATCCTTTCCGAGGCTTATGTATCATTCCTCGGTCTGGGCGTACAGCCTCCCACCGCTTCATGGGGCAATATGCTGACCCAGGCCCAGCAATTCATCCAACGAGGTTCATGGTGGATGTGGGTCTTCCCCAGTTTGTTCATTGTATTCACGATCCTGTTCATCAACCTGGTTGGTGACGGCCTGCGCGATGCCTTTGACCCACGCAGTTCCCGCCATTTGTAATCCGTTGATCATCAAAAACAGCCCCCCAATAACCATTCCATCAATTACAATTAATTACAGCAGGATGAATTCAGTTTTATCATCCTGCTGTGTTTTTTCTGCTTACCATGTTAAAAAATACAGTAAAATTTCTCTGGCGCTTTGCGCTTCTATTAATCATCGCTTTGTCCATGCCAAAAATTGTGGTTTTGATCTTTGCCTCGCCGCGCACATTCAGCGTGGAGAATGTTCCCCCAGCGCGTGTTGCGATCGTTTTTGGCGCAGGCTTGCTGCGCGATGGTTCCGCAGGTTCCGTTCTGCGCGACCGCGTGGAAACGGCCGTGAAGTTATATCAACAAGGCAAAGTGGGCAAGTTGTTGATGAGCGGCGATAATCGCTTCACCGAATACAATGAACCTGAAGCTATGCGTCAATATGCCCTCAACCTGGGCCTGCCAAATGAGGATATTGTGCTGGATTTTGCAGGCCGCCGCACATACGATACCTGTTATCGGGCAAAAGCCGTCTTTCAAGTGGAGTCTGCGATCCTTGTCACACAGGCCTTTCATTTGCCGCGCGCCTTGTTTTTATGCAACTGGTTTGACGTTGAATCCAGCGGCGTGGAAGCGGACAATAAATATTTTCGCAAAGTCTCGCGTTTGTACTGGAGTACACGCGAGTTGTTTGCCAACTTTCAAGCGGTGTGGGATGTGATGGTCACAAAACCCCTGCCTGTGCTTGGAGAAGTCGAACCGATAAATTAACTTGTGTCACTCTGAGCGGAGCGAAGAGTCTCGCTCGTGGCGTTAGTGATGCTTCGCCGCAAAGCGGCTCAGCATGACATATTAAAGATTATGGAGAACTCAATGAACCGTGAAGAAGCCCTTGCGCTTGTGCGTGAATTCGTTAAAAGTGAAAGCCTGGTGCGTCACATGCTGTCTGTGGAAACAGCCATGCGTTTTTATGCGGAGAAGTATGGGGAAGATATTGAACCATGGGGGTTGCTCGGCTTGCTGCATGATTTTGATTGGGAAATCCATCCTACATTGGATGAACATCCACAAGCAGGTTCAGCGACCCTGCGCGAGCGCGGTTTGAGCGAGGAAGTCATCCAGGACATCTTGAGCCATGCGGATCATACCGGTGTTCCGCGTGATACTCTCCGAAGGAAAGCGCTGGCCGCCTGTGATGAGATCACAGGTCTTATCACTGCGGTTGCGCTGGTGCGTCCTTCACGTTCTTTGTATGACCTTGAAGCAAGTTCGGTTAAAAAGAAATGGAAGGACAAGGCCTTCGCTGCCGGCACTGATCGAGCTGAAATGGAACATGCCGCAAAAGAACTCGGTATCGATCTTTGGGAGCATGTGGGCAATGTCATTACAGCCATGCGAAGCATTGCGCCAGAGTTGGGGTTGGTGGGAAATATCGAATAATTATCCACTCTGGAGTATTTTCCATCGTTGACAATCAAACACGAGGAGGGAATTTAAGATCCGCTATCATTTTCGCTCAATACGGATAAGGGCTTTCGTTGATGCCCATTTTTCTTCATGATATCCTTCAAGGTCGTGCCAAGCCGTGTTATGCCTTCGCGGATGGTATCCGGTGAAGAGAAGGAAAAGTTGAGCCGCATGGTATTGTCGCCTCCGCCATTAGGGTGGAAAGCTGCGCCCGGCACAAAGGCCACTTTGCGATCTATGGCCGCTTTTAGCACCTCGGCCGCATTAATGTTTTCCGGCAATATTCCCCACAGGAACATGCCGCCTTGCGGCTTGGTCCATCGCACCTGTGGCGGGAACATTTCATCCATCATTTCGAGCATCACATCGCGGCGTTCCTTATATGTGGTGCGGATCAATTTGACATGCTCGTCTAAAAATCCACCTTTTGCCACTTCGTACGCTATATGCTGAATAAAAGACGAGGTATGCAAATCTGCGGCCTGTTTTGTCATCACCAGTTTACGGATGACCTGCGGAGGAGCAACCACCCATGCCAGGCGCAGCCCCGGAGCAAGCAATTTTGAGAACGTGCTCAAATAAATGACGTTACCGCTGTATTCTCCGGCACCATTGTTACGGAAATGATTATCAAGATAGACGACCGAAGGAAGATGCTCACCGTCATAACGCAGTTGGCCATATGGATCGTCTTCAATGATCGGCACACCATACTGGTCTGCCAGCTCAACCAATCTCTTGCGGCGTTCAAGGCTGAGAGTCGCGCCAGACGGATTTTGAAAGTTCGGGAGCACGTATATGAACTTTGGCCCGATTCGAAGCGCTTCCTCCAATTTATCCACGATCATCCCGTTTTCATCCGAAGGGATGGAAATATATTGCGCACCGTACGCATTCCAAGCCTGCAAAGCGCCGAGATACGTAGGCGACTCCACCACAATATAATCGCCGCGATTGATGAATAATCTGCCGATAAAATCCAAAGCTTGTTGCGAACCGGATGTGATCAAAATATTTTCAGGTGTGATCGGCACGGTGTACCGCGCCGTATGCCGCGCGATCATCTCGCGCAAAGGGCGATAGCCCTCGGTGGTGCTGTATTGCAAAGCCTGTGCACCTTGGTCACTGAGCACGCGATTGCAGGCTACTTGAAATTCCGCCACCGGAAAAACCTCGGGTGCCGGCAAGCCTCCCGCAAACGAGATAATATCCGGCTGTTCTGTAAACTTTAGTAATTCACGGATGACAGAACTTCCCATTTTTTGCATACGGTGCGCATACCGATATTCCCAGGGTGTTTGCATTTTTACTCCTTGATGAAGAGACGAAAAAACCTGACAGGTACACAGGTACCCATCAGGCTTGCTGACTGTAAGGCGGGAAAACGCCAGAAAGAGGCAGCCCCAAAATCTGTATCACGGCATCCTTATCTTACACATTTAATTGAGATGGCGCAACTGTTTAAAGTAACTTTAATTTGGATGAAAACCATGACAAATTACCTAAAATGATTTTTCAATGGAAGGGCGCGTGTAAGTATATTAAGGTGTAAAAAGAGCCGCTTCGGGCTTGACCTAAACATGCTACTGTGCCTCATCATTAAATTTCACCTGGAGAGAGTCCGCATTGCAGACCCAGCCGAAGAGGTGATTGGTTTTTCATACGGGCGTTGTGATGATAAATAACACAGCGAGCAGGAATAACAAGCCGGTGAGGGCACTGGAGCCCCACACGATAAAGGCCAGCACGCGTTCATGCTCCCAACGATAAAAATAGAGACCCGCGATCCACCCTGTAATAGAAAGCAGGAGGCTGGCAACAGGGAAGAGGATCAATTGCGAGGATGGTACGCTTTCAAGCGCGCCGCCAACAAATTGCGGGCTGAGCGCAACTTGCGGCGTGGATGGGATGATGAGGCTTGCCCAAATGAACAATCCTAAATTCAAAAATAATGCACTGAGCCAAAGGTACCGCGCGAGCCCACTTTCCCAGGCCTGTATCACCACGAAGGATGGATAGACTGATTTTGCTTCGGTCGGTGTGATGCTTCCCAATTCGGTTGCGCGCGCGAAAGTTTGTGCAAGCGCGGCGGGGTTATCGGGCGAGATCACAAAGACCCGTTTTGCCGTGGCAATCAGCAATAGTTTTTTCGGGTCTGCCGCGAGAAATTCAACCAGGCCCAGGTCGGGATGACGCCGCACTCCCAATAATCCGCCAGGCCATCGAAACGAGGGCAGCGAAAGCGGGTGCGCCAGGTCACCAGCGGGACGGATCCATTCGATATCTGTTAGCGGAATATCTTCCACACGCAAACCCCAATGGATGGCGAGGCTGTCACGGTCCATGTAGTAATCTGCCCGCCATAAGGCGTAAGTGCGATATAAAAAAAACGGGATTGGAAGGAAGGCAGCCAGCGAGACCAACAAGGAAATCAAAAAAACGGGGCCAACCTCAGCGCTCGATAGATTTACGAATCCGATTATGGCAATGATCACCAGTACCAGCAGGATGAGTCCGTGAATGATCAAACCGCGTTGTTTGGGTGGCGGGAAGTGTCCAATGTTCATGATTGGTTAATATGAAGCATGCGAAAGCAGATAAGAAAATTCCAATGAAATAGTGATTTAAGCAATAATACGGGGTTGGATGCGATGTGTTTTTGAAGTTGAAATTTTATACGATGCTATCAATGATTCTGCGGGAATACCGAGCCCTGTATTCAGACGTTGAATCATGGAAAGTGAAAGAGGACGTTTGCGGTTGAGAATTTCTGAAACACGCGCGCGGCTTCCAATATATGGTTCAAGATCAGCGCGGGTCAAACCTCGGCTGTCCATTGTGTAAAGAATCATTTCTATGGGATCAGGCAGGGGGATGGAATAGTGTTCGTCTTCGTAGGCTTCAACTAATGTAGATAGAACTTCAAGACGATCACCATCAGGTGTGCCGGGTTCTGCGTCGAATAACCGTTCGATTTCCTTTAGCGCAGTCTCATAATCTGAATTTGTTTTAATAGGTTTGATGTTCATCATATTCTCCTAAACCGTTTTGGCATGGATACGATCATATTCCTGATGCGTACCAACAAAACGAATGTAAACTTGTCCAAAACGGTATTGAATTATCACGATCATACGATACTTATTTCCTTTAATATTAAATACGACTCGATTATCCACTAGAATACTGGCATGAGGATAGGTTTCTTTTATATCTGTTGGGCTTGTCCAATTCGCATGTTTAACATCGATATACCAGGCTTGTAATTGCTGGCGAGAGTCTGGATGTTTTTCCCAGAATTCGCGTAATATCTTTCGGGAGATAATGCGCATGAGAGGATTATATCACATTGATCCCAAATTGGGAGCGAGAATACTGGCTTTTATGAATGGAATTGCATCTTCGATTGGAACAAGTTGATTCGCTTTGTCTGTTCTTGCTTTGATTTCGATTTTCCCCTCTTTGAGATTCTTTTCCCCAACTGTAATTCTTACTGGACAACCGATCAGATCCGCATCGTTGAATTTGACACCCGCGCGTTCATCGCGATCATCGAAAAGGACGGAAATGCCCTCATTTTGCAAGGCGTTGTAAATCTCATCGGCTTTTTCAAATGTGTTGATCGTCTTGCCGGCGATGTGCATGAGATACACGTCAAAGGGTGCGGCAGATTTTGGGAAGGTCAATCCTTTTTCATCGTGGTAAGTCTCTGCGAGGGCGAGCAGGATATTGTTAAAATCATAGATCCCTGTGTGGTCAACCAGGAGTTCGGCTTTATACAGGCAAATGCAGTCTTCTTTGCAGCGGGTGCATCTATCCCCATCTTGCGCCTGCACAATTTCCAGAATCAGGTCAGCTGAATAATCCCGTCCGTAGTTGGTGTTAAGCAGATGGTATCCATCTTCATTTGCTCCCGCAACAAGGTTTATGGATTGAGGGATTAACTCATCTGCAATGATGAGTGCGTTTTCTATCCCAATTGCGGAAGCATATCCAGGGACCGCGCCAATCGAAGTGATCTCCTCGGATGTTGCAGGGCGAACCTCCCCAATCTGCTTCTTTAGTTTGTTCAAATTTAGCTGTGTGTCGCCGCGCATGACGATGAAGATGAATTTGCCGTCCGAAATGCGGATGAACATCAAAGCTTTGGCAGTTTTATCTTCCTTCACATGCAGGAATTTTGTCAGCGATTCGATCGTGTTACATTCAGGTGTATGAACTTTTTCTATAGGCAGTGGAGCGCCTGTTTGGATTCTAAAATTTTGCGCCGAGGCTGTCTCTGCCAGGTCGGCGTACTCACAAGTTTTACATTTCAGTATGGAATTTTTACCCGACTCTGTCAGGTAAAACATGCGGCCAAAATCGCCTTGTAGGACTGGCAGATCAATGGATGAAAAGAATGCCGTCATGGATTCTTTTGGCAGATTCCTCAGTTTTTCATGCGCCAGCTCTCCCAGCGGCAGGAGTTCATTTTCACGAGTCAAATATCCAGCACGGACGAGGAATGCGAATCCCTCTGTCCGCGCGTTGTTGGGGGCTTCCCGTTGGGTTTGGATTTTGAGTTCGGTGTATTTCATGGTCATAAAAAGACCCTGACAGTTTTTCATGACCGTTAGGGTTCAGTTATTAACTTTTTACGGCTTTCTTCTTCCCTATTATTTTTTGAGGCGCTTTAATGACAGGTGCAGGTTCAGGGAGTTGTGCAATGAACTCTGCCTGAGCAGCCTCCGAAGGCGTGGACTCGGGAGCAGGCTCAAGCTCCAGCTCGACCGTTTCTTCCATTCGAATTTGGCCTCGCAGAAAAGCGCCCTCTTCGGTCACAAATGCGGTTGTGACTACATCTCCCCAGACCCGCCCGGAGGCGCGGATTTCCAGTTTTTGGGTGGTGATGTTGCCGCGTACCGCGCCTGCGACGATGACGGCGTTGGCGCGTACGTTCTGGCAGGTAACGCGCCCCGTCTCGCCGACGACCAGCATGCCTCGCAGGGAGATCTCGCCTTCGAATGCGCCTTCAATGCGGATGCCGCCCGAGCCGTTGATGCTTCCATGCCAAACCACGCCAGAGCCGAGTACAGAGGTGATGCGTTCCACAGCTTGAATAGGTTGCGGGGTGTCAGTAGGGGTTGTGTTGCGTTTGAACATATTAAAGTAATTTTACCGTAGAAAACAAAAAGGGCGGGCACTGCATCAAAGTGCAGCCCGCCCTAATTCCTAATTGCCGAATTCCTAATCCCTAATCACCTAATCCCTTTATCACCTAATCACCTAATTCCTACTCACTTTTCTCACTCATTTGCACGCCGACGGTATTGAAGCCAGAGTCAACATATAGCACTTCGCCTGTAATGCGCTTTGAAAGATCAGAAGCAAGGAAGACAGCCGAGTTGCCTACATCTTCGATGGTGATGTTTTCGCGCATGGGGGACATATCCGCAAAATGTTTGTACATATCGCGGAAGCCACCCACGCCTGCCGCCGCCAATGTGC
>DATEDD010000074.1:0-2621 GCA_035286565.1 Anaerolineales bacterium | reverse complement strand
TGGGTGGTGATCCTCTTCCTCTGCGATCACGCCGATCTTATTCGTGAACGCAATGGCTTCAACGAAGTTTTTGAGTTTAAAGATACGCTCCAAACGCTTGACGCCATCCACTTCTTTAATTTGCCAGTCCGCAACCTGTGGATGGAGTTCGCTAATTTCTGAATCAGTCAAAGTTGGCTCATCGCCACGGCAGGCGACACATTTTCCGGTAGCAAGGTTGATCATGATTTATCTTTCCCTGCCTCTCTTTTTGCGTCAGATTTGATATCCTGCCACAAATGATTTGTATCTTCCCCCAATTTCCGCGCGTATTCATCTATTTGAGATTTCATTAAATCAGAATCCTTCTTTGAATAATGAAAAACCATAATGTCAAAAATATCTGTTTCATGCTTGCGTGAACGCCCTTCTTTCCATGCCAGTAATTTCCCGATCACGATATCCTCCACGCGGGCACACCAGACATCAAAAGGTTCCGCGCCGGAAACTTCCACCGACTGTCGGACGCGCCGTTCAAAAGCGGGACGATAATCAAGAGTGCCGCTGAGTGGCATTAAATCTGCCTTCTCACCGCGATCTGTGTCAATGATGTTGAACATGATACCCATATTAATGGAATTTTGGATCATCACCGGGTCGGCATAATACCGAGGCAGTGGATATTTATCTGATAAAGCCTGAATGTGTTGTTCAGAAATATCTACAACAATATCAATGTCATAAGTAACGCGGTTGATTCCATACACTGTGCCAGCAAATGCACCGATTATCATGTAAGGCGCGTTTATATTCTCAAGCGTTTTTAGAATATCTACAAACAAACTCAAATCTGGCTTTCGATCATCTGGCACGCGCTAATTCCTCCAACACTTTTACGTTCAACATATTTATCGTTAGATGAGGATAATTTTTACGAATCCGCCCGCGTATCATTCCAACAGCGAGGTCTCGCGCATCCAACATGACACGAACGCGTCTGGGCGCAGGCAGTGCGAGCAGTAATTTCAATTGCTCTCGATCTACGGTATGAGGTCGAAAAATACGTTCGGACATGGAACTCTCCTTGACTATGTTCCAATTATACTTCGCAGGTCGTCTACTTTATCCAACTTCACACGCAAAACCCGCCTGCCAGCCGCAAACAATGCTTCGTAATCTCCCAATGCCTGCGCGCGGAGGAGCGTGCCGAAGGTCAAGCCTTGTGTGGGGATTTCAAAATCATTCTCGGCATCGTACACGACTTGAATAAACAATCCTTTGTTCGGGCCGCCTTTGTGGAATTGTCCCGTTGAATGTTGGAAGCGCGGACCAAAGCCAGCAGTCACCGCGCATTTTGTTTTTTTACGAATGGCAACACGTAACGCTTGCAATGCTTCAATTGTTTCTTTGTTACGCGGCAGATACGCATTGATCGTGAAGAACTCGCCAGTCTGTGCGCCAGAAATAAATTTATCCAACACAGGTTTCACATCGCTGACATTTACCAAAGCCACATCGGCGAGCTTGCCCGTCTTTTGATAATCTGTGATCTTGGCAATCGTGCGAAGTTTGCTGTCCTGCACATCGGGCTGGTCAAATGCATTGATGCCAAGAATATGACACATCACCGAAACCGCAATCTCCCAACGGAAGAATTCCGCACCCACATCATACGGGCTTGCAAATGGGAATTCGATTACAGGGAAGCCCGCATTTTTGAGCGCGGTCACACCGCCATCCAACTCCCCAGATTGTCGCAGGTACACGAACAGTCGGTCATTGCCATACATTTCGGGCGCGGCAAGCGGCTCCAGTGGAACAGGCAGGATTCCCTTGCCATGCTTGCCACTGGACTCGGCGATGACTTGCTCGATCCAGCCTGCAAACGCGGATACAGGCGCATCACTCAGGACCGTGAGCTTGTCTCTGCCTGCGAGAGCAGACTCAGCAAGTAAAGCACCCAGCGCAAATCCCGCGCTTCGATTGTCGTGTGAAACTTTCTTGATCTTCTCAGCTGAATTCAACAGCTTGTTGATGTCCATGCCAAGCAATGCGGCGGGGACCAGCCCAAAATCGGTCAACGCGGAGAAACGCCCGCCTACATTTGGGTCTGCATTAAATATTCTTCTAAAACCGCGTTCTTTGGCTAGGATCTCCAACGATGTGCCAGCATCTGTGATTGCGATAAAGCGCGAGCCATTGCCGTTGCTAAGTTTCCAGAAATAATCAGATGCCGCGAGTAACTCAGCGGTGCCGCCTGATTTACTTGCTAGAATATATAACGATTTATCAGGCGGGTATTGCTCGGCGGCCAAAGCAACCTGCTGTGGATCAGTGGAATCAAGAATTGCAAGCCTTAACTTCGCTTCGATATTCGCGCCAGCAAGAAGTGAACTTAATACTTCGGCTGTCAACGATGAACCGCCCATGCCGATCACAAGGACACGGTCAATGCCTTCCTCGTAGATTTGTTTCGCAAAAGATAAATATCCATCCAGCCGTGTACGTGCATCTTCAATGGAATGAAGCCAGCCGAGTCTAATCTTCACTTCTGCCTGGCCCGCGGGGTCATCTGCCCAAAGTGTAGGATCATGCGCCCAGATGCGGGCGGCGGTAGAATCCATTTCCAGCTGAGATAAACG
>DATEDD010000073.1:0-18002 GCA_035286565.1 Anaerolineales bacterium | reverse complement strand
GGTGGGTCTTTGAGGATCGGGCGGATGGTGGATTGGAAGATGAGAATCCCGATCAGGAACAAGGCCGGGGCGGTGACGAAAATCGTCAGGTATGGATCCCAGCCGCCTTTTGCCACCAGGAAATAAGCGATGTACATCCCGATCATCAGGAATTCGCCATGCGCGAAGTTGATGATGCGCATCACGCCCCAGATCAGGCTCAAGCCAACAGAGATCAACGCAAAGATCCCACCGATCAAAATTCCTGTAACCAATGCCTGGCCGAAAAGTTCAAATGAAAATACCATGCGACCTCCGTCAGCTTGAATGTAGAACGGACATAATGTTGTAAATAAAAACTATCCAGAGGCGTAAAAGATGCGCCTCTGGATAGTTTACTCAAAGTCTATGGGGACAACTGAACAGGTTTGGCGGCATATGCAGCAGGCCAAACCGGAATCAACTCGCCGTTCTGGACTTGCACGATGAACAAGGGGGCATTCGGGTTCTGTCCGTTCTCATCGAAGAAGATGTGATCGGTTGGGAGCACCATCTTCGGACCGGAGGGCATATCGGTTTTGGCAATCGCATCGCGTACAGCATCACGGTCGGTGGATGCGGCGCGCTCGAGCGCGTCAGCGATCACATAACCAGCCTGGTAAGCATACGCGCCGTTGCCGGTGATGTCGTCGCCGAATTGGGCGTTGTAAGCGTTGTTTAAAACGTCGGCTCCGGCGGCATACTTGGTGAATTCGATCTCGGTGAACCAGCCTTCCGCGGTGACGCCCAACTGCTTGATGAACTCGGGATCCACGGTTCCGCCAGCGGCATCAATGAACGGAATGTTCGTCATGCCGAGGGCTTCGCGAGCGCGGGCAATCAGCACGGAGTCGTTCAAATAGGTAACGGTCAAAACGGCATCCGGGTTGGCGGCTTTGACCTTGGCAACTTCGGTGGTCAGGTCGGCGGCGCTGGCGGAATACTTCACTTCCAGAACCATTTCGATACCGGCTTCTTCTAGGTACTTCTTCTGCCCGGCGGCGGTCGATTCGCCAAAATCTGTATCTTCGTGCAAGAGAGCGACTTTCTTGATGTCGAGACCAGCCAGGTCTTTGAGATCCTTCACAAAGCTGACCTGATCCTTGGCATACCAGCTTGCCTTCGGGCAAATGCGGAAGGTGTATTTGAAACCGCGCTCGGTGATCTTGTCGGAGACAGCCATGCTGACGATAAACGGCAGTCCAAGTCTTTCGGCTTCCTGGGTGGATGGAGTGGTCACGCCGGATTGATATGCGCCGATGATAGTAACCACTTTTTCCTGCTCGGCAAGGCGAGTCACTTCGCTGATGCCAACCTCAGGTTTGCCCTGTGAATCAGCCCAGACCAATTCGATCTTCGCCCCGCCCATGGAAGCAATACCACCGGCGGCGTTGATCTCGTCAATGGCGAGCTGGAGACCGTTCTTGTTCTCTTCGCCAAGTTTCGCCAGGTCGCCGGTCAGCGGGTACATGGCGCCGACTTTGATCGGTTCTGCGGCGGCGGGCGGCTCGGTCGCGGCGGGGGCTTCTGTCGCGGCAGGAGCCTCTGTGGCGGCGGGAGGCGCTTGTGTGGGCGCGGGGCCGCAGGCCGAGAGAACAACTGACATCACCACGAGCAATGCCAGCAATGCAAATTTCAGATTGTGTTTCATTCTTCCTCCAATAGTTTATTTAGATTGGTTCTACTTGCTTTCATCGAATGGTTGATCTATTAGATCGCTTGAGCCTCCTTTCCATTTCTTATTTATGAAGTAACAGCCCTGAGAAATACTCGCTCAAAGGCTTATTATCCCGGAGAACTTGAAGCGCGATCTGCGCGTGTCCGGGGATATACCCATTTCCGATGATCATTTCAACCGACTTGCCTGCGCCTTCAGCGCCGAGCGCCGCGCGGCTAAAATCCGTTGACATGCTAAAGAAGATGATCTTGCCTTCATCACGCGTGGATAGTATGGCGGACATTTCTGTATTTGGAAGACTGGCGCAATTGAAACTGACATCGGCAAGCGCGCCGTCTGTGATATTCTCAACCTGCCGCATCACTTCCAACCCGTTGCCTGCATCCGCTATAATGAGGCTGTCTGCCAGCCCAAGCGACCGCGCCACCTGTCCACGCGCATCATCCTTTTCCACGAGGATGACCTGCCCGTTTTCCCCAACCTGCTTTTTCGCCTCGTGCATGCAAAGCAGACCGGCCTTTCCTCCGCCGATCACAAGTACGCGTTGACCGGGCTTGACGTAGCGATTCGCATACGCGGGAGCGCCTGCCACATCCAGGGCCATCAGCGCCAGTTCACGCGGCATGTCATCCGGCAGTTTTGCCCACAAGCCGGACTCGAACAGGATGGCATATCCATCCACTTCCACCTGACCGAAGGCTGGATTTATTTTTTTAATGCACTCAAGTCTGAGGGGAGTCAGCGCGAGGGATACCATCGTGACAATCGGGTCGCGGGGGAGCAGGTCAACTTTCAGGGCAGTACCAACAAAATCAACGGAACCAAGCAAAACCCCGCCTGAACCGGTGACTGGATCCTGGAATTTTCCCTGACGATTCACGATATCCATTATGGTGGAAGCGAATCGTTTTTCATTCTGCGCGGTTTCCTGCCAGAGACGCGTAAAGCTCGTGGATGTAATATGCAAGGCCTCGACGCGAATCCCGATCTCGTTATCAAGAGGTGGCGATTGGTTATCCAAACGCTGAGCCGCTTTGGGCAGTGAGTTCAGGGGTTCGATCACACGATGAGCACCAAACCGATTTCCCAGATTCATGTTTATGCTCGTGGTTTCAAATGAAGGATGCGGCGTGCTTCGTCTGGGGTTGCCGGTGGGCGGCCGAGTTCTTTTGCAAGCCGCGCGGCGCGTGCCACCAAAGGCGCATTGCCTTCACTGAGTACGCCACGTGTGTAATAAATATTGTCTTCCAACCCAACACGCACGTTTCCCCCAAGCAGAATGGCAGCGGTGGTGAGCGGCAGTTGCGCCGCGCCGATGCCGCTGGTTGTCCAGGTGCTGCCAGCCGGTAGACTTTCGACCATGTGCATTAAATTCTTGATAGTTCCGGCCGCGCCGCCTGGCACACCTAACACGAGGTTGAAATGCAACGGCTCATTGAGCAATCCTTCCTTGAGCAATCGCATGGCGGAAGGGATCATGCCGCTGTCGAAGATTTCCAACTCGGGGTGGATGCCGCGAGCCTGTATGGCTTTTGCAAACTCGCGCACCATCGGCATGTCGTTGTAAAAAACTTCCTCGCCAAAGTTGACCGTGCCGGTCGTCAGGCTTGCCATTTCCGGTTGCAGCGCGAGTGGCTGCAATCTTTCTTCCGCCGTCATGCCCACCGCGCCACCGGTGGAAACCTGGATGATGATCTCCGTCGTGCGGGCCCGCACGGCTTCGATAATGTCGCGATAGGCATTCACATCCTGTGTGGGGGAGCCATCTTTTGCGCGCCCGTGCAGGTGAACCATGGCCGCGCCCGCTTCATAAGCCGCGTGCGCTTCTGCCGCGATCTCCTCCGGCATGAGAGGCAAATAAGGAGTGTTATCGCGGGTCAATTCTGCGCCGACGAGTGCGGCAGTGATGATTACGGGATCTGCCATTGCTGCTCCTTTCTCCTTTGTTTTTCCAGCGGGACAACACAAGTGCCTTCGGCGCGCGCAACTAATTCGGGCGCATCCAGCACTTCAGCGGCAGAATCGTTTTCAGGCGAGGGCACAGGTTTGATGATGCGATGAACTTCAAAGCGCATCTGCCGCGAAGTGCGTCCAACACTGATAAGTTCAGCAATCACTTCGAGAAAATCTCCCGCATGAACGGGTGCGAGGAATTCCACATTTTGATAGGCGCGAAACAAGCCTTCGTCGCCGTCATTGCGGATGCACAGTTCAGTGGCCGCGTCGCCAAAGAATGCCATCAGGCGCGCGCCATCCACGAGCCCGCCGGCATAATGGACATCGTGTTCCGATATCCGCAAATGAAGTTTGATGGTCAGGAGAGGTTGTGCATTCATAAATGAAATAACACACAAGTTATTCGAAAAGTGCGATGACTTTTTCCTTTTGCAGGTCATTAATTTCAACTTGAGATAGATTCAATTCCTGCTCGAGGATTTCGCGAGTCTGTTCGCCAAGTTTAGGAGGCGGAGCGCTGATGCTCGCAGGCGTTTTGGATAATTTGGCGACGGGACCAACCAGCTTCACGGGATGACCATCCGCCCGCTTCACTTCCTGGACCATTTGGCGGGCTGCCGCTTGTGGATGACTCAGCGCTGACGGGATGTCGTTGATCGGACCGATGGGGATTCCCAGTTTGCTGAGGGATGAGATCCATTCGGTGGTGGCGCGGGTAAGGAAAATTTCCTGCAATAACGGGATCAACTCGCGGCGGTGCGTGACGCGTCCCGGGTTGGTTTGGAATCGTTCGTCAGCCCACAAGTCGGGACTGTTCGCCGCGTCGCATAGGATCTGATATTGCCGATCATTGCCAACGCCGAGCGCCAGATATCCATCCGCTGTTTGAAAGACTTCGTAAGGAACGATATTGGCGTGCGCGTTGCCGTAACGCCGGGGAGGTTTTTCGGAGACGAGATAATTTTGTCCCACATTGGCAAGCCAGCCAAGTTGGGAATCAAACAGGGCAACATCAATGAATTGACCCTGCCCTGTTTTTTCGCGGTGATGTAATGCAGCCAGTATTGCATGACTGGCATACATGCCGGCGGTGATGTCCACGATTGCCACGCCCACTTTGTAAGGCGGACCATCCACCGGCCCGGTGATGGACATTAACCCGCCTTCGGCTTGAATGATGAAGTCATAACCCGCAATTGATTGATACGGACCGTTTTGCCCGTAGCCGGTGATGCTGCAATAAATGAGGCCGTGATTTGTTTTGGAAAGCGATTCATATTCCAGCCCAAATTTTGCCATGCCTCCGACTTTGAAATTTTCCACAAGCACATCGGCTTCTTCAGAGAGGCGGCGCGCGATGGCCTGTCCTTTAGGATTTTTTAGATCAAGTGTGAGACTGCGTTTGTTGCGATTGACGCTCAGGTAATACGCGCTTTCGCCATTGAGCCAGGGCGGCCCCCATTGACGCGAGTCGTCGCCATCGAAGCTTTCGATCTTGATAACGTCAGCCCCGAAGTCGGCGAGGAGCATGGTGCAGTATGGTCCTGCCAGCACACGGGAAAAATCAACGACGCGAATGCCTGAAAGCGCAGAGTTGGACATGGGAGTCCTTTTACGATGTGTGTCTAACGGGTGATTTGTCTTGTTAATCAAGCAGAAACTCCTTGACTTGAATGATTTTGTTAAGTCAAGTGCGGTGCACAGCCTGTCATGAATGCCAGACTTCCTCATCGTATGCGGGAAGTTCACAGCGCAAGGAATTATCCTGACGCTAACCTAGCGTGTAACCGGCCTGCATCAACTGATGGATTTCGCTCGTGCCGCCACAGATGATAGCATCGCGCGAATTTCGCAGATAGCATTCCACATTAGTATTCATCGCTAAAGCCATACGTACCGCGGATCTGAATGGCTTCGTTGGCTGCATCGAGGGACGCGTCTGTGACGAACGATTTGAGCAGGGAGATTTCCTTCGTGTTGCGAATGTCCTGATTCTTGATCTAGCCGGCTTGAGCGTCATCAAGCGCCCGTCTCGACGTGCGTCACGTAGTGGAAGCAGTCTCCTGTATCAATACGGGACTACTTCGTTTCTCGCAGCGACAAGTCCGTTTTTTCTGGACGATTATCGCGCATTGCATTTGCAACGCCATGAGATAAATCATCGAGGCGCTTTTCAAGCTCAATAATGATATTCTGATAATCTTCATCATCACGATTTTGGCTAAGTTTGAAATTCGCATCCAGCTGCGTGACTTTGATCTGAAATCCAACAGTTCCCTTCATTTGGCCCATGACAATATCCTGGGGCAATGTCTCCAGTCGGTACTCGGAATGTGGATTACTGCCTGTCTCTTGTTTCGAGACCAGACGTTGTAACATGGCCTGGTATTCAGCATGGTCACTGATGATGCGCGGATTACCATATGCATGCACACTTATATAATTCCACGTCGGCACATTGACATGGTTGTACCAGGTGGGGGAAATATAGGTATGTGCGCCTTGAAAAATGACCAGGACTTCGGGATTCCTTTCAAAGGATTTCCAGAGTGGGTTGGCTTTTGACATATGTCCGTTAATATAAATAGCCTCATCATCGTCTGAAACGACCTCCATCAAGAAATGACCAGCGATTGACCTTTTTCCATCATATGCAACCAAAGTAGCAAATTCATTCTGATGCATAAAGGCCACGATCTTTTGTCGGTCTTCTTCACGATAATGTTTTGGGGTGTACATATGACTCCACTGCAAAAAGGGCATCCAATTCCCCTCAAAACGGCAAAAGTTTATAGAATGGGCATATGTTCAGAAAAAACACTAAACACCAGCAACCCGCGCTGATCAGTGCCGCAAGCGAACTGCCCGAAAAACAACGCACCCGACTTGTGAATTCGTGGGCAGACACATTCTATCATGAATTTTTTTCCACATGACGAAGCACCTTTGCGGTCTTGTATTCAGAAGTGGCTTCGCGCCCGAACGTGCCGGTGAATGTGCTGGTCGGATTGGAAGCCCTGAAAGCCGGCTTTGGCTGGAGCGACGCCGAGTTTGCCGCGCAGGTTGCGGCGCGTCACGCCGGGCCAACTCGCGTCCACGATGAACGCGGACAACTGGTCGCGCGGATCGGGGCGCTCCAGATTGGTGCGCGCCACCCATAAAACGTGGTGCGCTTTGGTTGCCATCGAAATCCACATCTTCTCGCCGTTGAGGATGTAATCATTCCCATCGCGGTGGGCGGTGGACGATATGTTCGCCACGTCGCTACCTACTCCCAGCTCGGTCAAGCCGAACATGGCGTATTTCTCGCCTTTGGCTTGCGGCACGAGATATTTCTGCTTTTGTTCCGCCGTTCCCCATTGGAGCAATGCCATGCTGTTCAATCCCATGTGCACGGACATGACCACGCGCAACGAGGTATCCACGTATTCGAGTTCCTCGCAGACGAGGCCGAGCGTGATGTAGTCGAATCCCTGCCCGCCGTATTTCTCCGGGATGCAGATGCCGAGGATGCCCAACTCGCCGCCCATGCGCGGCAGGATGCTGGGGTGCATGGTATGTGTGCGGTCTGCTTCCTTGATGACGGGGGCAACTTCCTTTCGGCAATAATCGCGCACAACTTTGACGGCTTGCAGATGTTCTTCACTGAGATTGAAATCCACGGCATTCTCCTTGGTGATGGTTATGCGGGGAAATATCCCAGCGCGCTTGAAACCTAGTTGGTATCTTCTCAGTAAACTACCACCGCCAAAGGCGGTGGCTTTAGGGCAATGCGCCTAGAAGGCACGCCCATCAGCGCTATTTACATTCAATAGTCACCTGCAAGCTTTTGGTCTCGCTTTCGTTACTTTCGCACATCCATTTCCATATCAGATGAACCAGTAACGATGCTCCCATTAACAAAACCAGAATCTTACATCTTGCAATGACAGATAGACTATGTTAATCTTCTGGTTGGGCATTATGAACCTTCTTTTGGATTACACACATTCTTCCAGAGAGATTCGTAATGTCTACCCTCTCAATTACTGTTCACGGTAGAACCTTTTCACTCTACTCACTGCCATAGGCAGTGGTTTTACACTCTAATAAATAGGGGTAGGCAGAAAATGGATACCGCCATATACGACAGAACTACAGTGAAACAGAGCATTTTTGCTCTATCTGGCGGCTCGCTGATGCCTCTGGTGGGCAATTACCCCGAATTATTGAGATGATACCGTTTCAGACAGGTTGCACTCCGGCGCAGGGCAGGTCTCGGTGATCTGAAATTCGGTCACAATTTGTTTTGGCATGGTATTTGTCTCCTTCCCACTGGCTTGTGGTTGGAGAACAATATCATGCTTTCCTTTCTCGGGTTATTCAGCCCTCACAAGCGCAACATTGCGCTGTAATATTAGAAAGTTGAAAGATTTGCGGAGCGGGCAAAGAACCTACAACTTGCAAACCTTCCAACCTGTAACTACTTGATTGAGGATTTCAGTGCGCCTTCAAATGCCTTGAGACTATCATTAATTTGCTGACTTGTCACATTCAACGGCGGGATCCAGCGGACGATGTTGTCGTACGTGCCGCACGAGAGCAGGAGCAAGTCGCGTTCTTCGGCGGCGTGGAGAATCTCTTTGACCATCGGCTTGGTTTTCTGCGGACTACCACCTTCGGCGATGAATTCAGTGCCGATCATCAGTCCCTTGCCGCGCACGTCTCCAATTCGCTCATATTCTTCCTGCAATTTTCGCAAGCCCGTCATCAGTTGTATGCCGCGTTCGGCGGCATTCTCCAACATCTTTTCTTCCTTCATCACGCGGATAGTCGCCACGCCTGCGGCACATGCAACTGCATTACCACCGTATGTTCCGCCTATCGAGCCGACATCGAGTTTCTTCATAATGTCCGTGCGGCTGAAGACACCTGAAAGCGGCATGCCTGAGGCAAGTCCCTTCGCGGCGGTGATGATGTCGGGAATAACGCCGTAGTGTTCGAGCGCAAACCATTTGCCCGTGCGCCCAAAGCCCGATTGCACTTCGTCGAAGATGAGCATGATTCCGTGCTTGTCACAGATTTCGCGCAGGCCTTTCATAAACGAGGCGGGCGGGACAACGTATCCGCCTTCACCGAGAACGGATTCAATCAAGATGGCGGCGGTGTCCTTTGGAGCCGTTTGCGAGGCGAGCAAGTATTCGAGTTGCTCCAGCGCATACGCGGAGGCTTTTTCTTCGCTCATGCCCAAGCGGAAGGCATACGGGAATGGCGAGACATATACGCCCGCAGGCAACGGACCAAAGCCCGTGCGATAGCCCGTCTTGGAGGTGGTCAACGCCATGGTGCCAGCCGTGCGTCCGTGGAACGAACCGTTAAATACGATGATATTTTGTTTGCCCGTCGCGGCGCGCGCAATCTTAACCGCGTTCTCCAACGCTTCTGCGCCTGAGTTGGCGAAGAAAAAAGAATCAATCGAAGGCGGGACAATTTTGCGGAGTTCTTCAACAAGTTGCAACATCGGCTTGTGGACAACGATGTTCGCCTGCGCGTGCAGGAATAAGCCGGCCTGTTCGCGAATCGCTTCGACGACTTTGGGATGGCAATGTCCTGTATTGGTCACGCCAATGCCGCTGGTGAAGTCAAGCAGTTTGCGTCCATCGTCCGTGTAGATGTACGATCCTTCGGCGCGGTCTGCAACAAAGTTGAAGATGTGCGACCAGGCTGGGGTGATGTGCGGAAAGTTTTCGGTATAGAGGGTGTTGGTTGACATAGATTTCCTTTTGAAAAAAAGTTCGTAATCCGTAAAGTACACTTCGGTGGTCGAGGGCGGTTTCTATTCACAAAACTGAGGATGAGACTCACCATCTCATCCTCAGTTTTATTACGAATTACGGAAAGTGTCAATAATCCGAGATACGATCATTTTTGCGTAGAAGATTTGTCTGCACGAGCCGCGATGCAATTACAAGTCGCAGGTAATGAAGTTGCACCAGGGCAATTCATGCGCTTTGTATTTGTCCGTGGCGAGGAGCGGGTCCGCGTTTGGGAGTTGGGTATGGATGCAAGGATTGTCGATGTAAAAAGATATTGTGCGATACTGGATCGCGCAGTGTCTGGGTTGGTGGGAGTGTTTGAAAAGGAGGAAGTAGGTTTGGGAATTTAAGGAATAGGAATTATTCTCGTGTATAACGGTAGCATATTAGATTCCCAAGAGACAAATATCCAGCTATTTTTTTTCAAAGATTTGCTACAGCTACCTTACAGCTACCGCAATGGACAAGGTGGAACTAATGGAAAATATACTCAATTTAATGCCCAAATTTAGCATATAATCAACACAAATAGCCTCAATATACAGCATAGACAATCAGGGTTGCAACTTCGGATCAGTAGGTTCCGGGTTCGACTCCTGGCTGGGGCACTTTTATTTAATAGTTTGGGCAAAGAGTTTTTCATCCACTCCCCCGGCTGCTACCGGCCCGCCTTGAAGGTATAGAAATGATTCTTGTTGGATGTGCTGTTGGATTATACAATTTTTGAAAACTCGCCGGTGGAATAATTAATTCATTAAGACAAAGCAGGAACACCATGATTAAGTGTCCCTGCTTTAGTTTTAACTCCCTAACGGGAGAACCACTTCCCTATTTCCAATTGTCGTCTGATTTAAAAACCTTCTCCCGTTTTTTGGGAACCTTAATGCGATTTCGGCGATTCTTGACAATTGCTGCAATTCCAACAAATATCAAGATTCCAAGAATACCCGCGAGAGAAGTAAGAATGGCAGGCAATAACCATACTGGGCGCGCATTTGCAGGGATTCCCATCGATAGATCAGAAACCGGGTTGACATTAACCGGCTCGGCGCCCGGAACAATATCACCGACAATAGAGTACGGTGATGAAGCATTGCCTGTAGCAATCTGTGTTCCGTTGGTTATAGCAAACACCCCCGCTAATCGGCTTTGTAATTCTGGTTGCAACAAACCATTTCCAGCAAGGATCACGCCATTGGGATCATTGCCAGAAACCACCAGAATGGAGTTTTCTGCATTGAACGGAGAAGGCATTAATTGAAGGTAGCCAACACTTACACCAGCTGGAATTCGATAAATCACCTGCATTTGACGCTCATTGGCAGTATTGTTTGACAGATCAAATGGCGCTGGCAACATATCATTGAATTCAGATAGGAATGGCACCTCGCTTGCAAGCCCAAGGATGATCAAGGAATTATTAATACGAATATCCGGCTGTACATCGTCAGCAAAAGCCGCCTGAATATTTGCGATCAAAGGGTTAAATTGATCTCCCAAATTAAAGGCAAGTTTACCAGCGATATTCCAACTGGCAATGTCCGATTTTGGAAGAATAAAAGCAAGGTCGCCAAGGTCACTGTGGGTTACAAATGTTTCAGGAAAAAACTTCAAGTCTTTTAAGGAAGATTTAGAAAGACCTTCTCCCGTATCTAGTGGTATGTGAAAAACAGATTGATTGGATATAGTAAACCAGGGGTCAGGAAATCCTGATGTATCACAAGAAGGCACTATGAGCATGTTCGCTATAATTTCAAGGCGATTTTCTCCAAATCGAAAAACACCCGGAGGAATTTTGACTTGTAAATTTGTAACTTGTTCTGATTCCATTTTAAATGGAGCGCTGGCAATGATCTGATCATTTAGATTTATTGAGAAAGATGTGGTCCCATAATCCAATAATCCGGAATGGTAATAAACCAGATCAATATAACCTTCCTTCGATAAAATCTGCTCCTTGCTCACATAAAATATATATTCCTGGGTTCTCACACCAATTCCCGTTAAGTTCTCTGTAGCGTAACCCAGGTCCTCAAGAGTAAAGTTTTCGACAACGGGAAGTGTCTCAGAAAGCATTTGCACATTGGAAACAAATGCGAGTGTCGGATTTTCGTAAATAAATATGCCGCCGGAGCTAACTGCTTGACTGGCTTTAACAACCGCCTCATCTGAATTTCCACTTACCATCAAAAGTACTTTATTCGGGCTCCAAGGCGAAAGAGCCAATTGAACCACGCCATCTTGCTCAGACAGCGTCGGCATATTAACAAATTTACCATTCGCAATGGGCATTTGAAAATCTGCAAAAGATAGAATATCGAGTTGATCAGGGGTCCCGATAAATATCATATTATACAAGGTTGGATCCATGCCTGCTAATTGGCTGATGTTAATTAATTCCATGTTATATGTCGTGCCAATCATCGAGCCAAAACCAGCCATAACATTTAATGCCGCTTGAATTTCCAATGCTCCCGGATTGTCAGGAATGACAACTAATGTACTTTCAGGAATAATCGAATTTTCTCTGTAAAAAGGTGCTGGTAATTGGGAAAGATTTAACACCGGGCTCGATTCTTCAAAAAACAAATTGAAAAATGAGGTGGGTTTAATACTAACATTGGCAATGATATCGAAGTCACAACTTAACCTGGCGTCCAGTAAAATCGTTAATTGATGCCGGCCGTCTTCCCGTGTGGGAGTTAAGGCATTCGCAGGAATACTCAAACGGACAGTATTGCTTCCAATCTTATCAAGAGGGGCGCTGCCAATAAGTTGATTATTAAAAGTGACAAGCAAACTCCCTCCATATGGATTCTTCTCGTCAACAATCTTATCTAGATCTGTGCCGCTTATAAAGACATCGTAATGCAATTCAATTTCACCGCCAGGAATTAACTTCCAGGTGAGCGGTGTGCTAAAAAGAACACTGGTCACGTCAAGGGGGCTAATTAATGTCCTTTCACGGAACCCCACTTCACTAAATGGGACAGAGGCTGTGTTGCCATTAATTTGTATCGCGTCATACTGTTCGGGATGAGCCGTCACTTCAGCCGCTTTTGCCGCTACATAAAATGGACTCGCCAGCAGGATAGTGAGTATTCCCAGTATCAGAAACAACTTTTTTTTCATATATAAACTCCATTTGCTAAACATAGGTTGTAAAACGAAATGACACGATTTGATTTGACCGCGGACCTCTTAAACCTATTTTTTATCTTCAATTGGGCAACAAATTCCTTACTTTGCCTATCCAAATGGCTGTACTTTATACCTGACTACTTTTTTATCAGACTCCAGGGAATGCTCAACCGCTCTTTCCACCTGGCTTATCAAAACATTAATTGATTGGCCAATCTGGCGGTCTGCAAAACCAATTCGAGGATCAAGAACAATTTCACCCCCCCTACTATCTCCTTCCAGAGAGATAGGTTGATTTAATGCCGTCCGAATACGTTCTATCTTGCTTGTTGCAGAAAGCCCACTCGTAGATGGCAAAAGAATGCCAAATTCCACCTGAGACCACCTGCCAACAATATCATTGCCGCGCAATTCATTCTTCAATGTTTCTGTAACCCTGCGTAATATTTGGTTGAGGAAAGCCTGCGGCAGAGAATCGTAAATTTCCTGAATCCCCATCAGGTGTATCACACCCAATGTAAGCAAGGTTTCCGGCTGGTTGATGATTTCCTGTCGCATCCGTCGTTCAAAATAAGCACGCTTAAACGCCTGAGACTCCGCATCCACCATTTTCCGCTGACTTAATTTATCCAAAGTGTCTGATAATTGGTCTTTGAAAATCGCCAATCCCACGCCTAAGATCAACCCCCCAATGAATGCCAGCCCGGCACTTTGAGCAGGCCGGGGCTGGTAGGGATCGGTTGGAATTAACGCCTTGTCGAGGAAATCAATATTATAGATAACGTATAAATTCTTTACAAAATCAATGGCATTTTGTCCGATACTATTTGCCAGCATCGCCGTAACTTCAGGGTTGGGGCCTTTTACACTTAAACGGATGATATTTGTGTCGGGCAAAACCGTCACAGCCGTTATATACGCGTCAAAATCGGTGGGGTTTTGACTTAACAGGCTTTTGGTGCTATTGATAACCTGATGGCTGTTTAGAACCTCTGCATACGTGGAAATAATTGAACGTTTATCCAAAGCTTCAATGCTGTTTACCATATCCCGGTTGTCGGTGTTTTGGAGGTTGGGACTGACAATGAACCGAGCCACTGCCTCATACATGGGTATCGTAACGTAATAAGAATAGATCAGGGAGATATTGACGGCGACCAAGGTTGTTGCCAATATCAACCACCACCCTCGCTGAATGATTTTGAGATAATAACGGATTTCCATAACAAATTCTCCCAATTCGCTGATTAATTTGGTGATATAATTTATTATAAATCATATTTTGGTAAAATGCCAGCAATGAATTTTATCACGGTAAATGCTACTGGACTTTATTGCCAAATCGCGGTTTCTGAACTTGTCTATCCAAGTCTAACCTGCCGGACTTCGTCCTTAGGTTGACCGGGAAACAACCTAACTTTTGAAAATTTCTCGTTAACATTACATCTTGATGCATCACGGGGGGAACAAGCTCGGAT
Organism: Anaerolineales bacterium; assembly: GCA_035286565.1. Taxonomy (GTDB): domain Bacteria; phylum Chloroflexota; class Anaerolineae; order Anaerolineales; family Villigracilaceae; genus Villigracilis. The sequence goes on along the minus strand of DATEDD010000073.1, from coordinate 3,936 downwards.
TTGAGAAATTATAAAATCGCCATTCATTCGGGCATGTCCAAAATCCGGTTATCTCGGCAGCGTAGTCCGAGCAACGAATACTCAAACCTTACAGACAAAATCTGATAAGTAAAATGTCTTTTCCTATCAACATCCTCTTTATTTGTTTCGCGGTCAGCGCCGGATTATTACTATATATCTTATTAGGTTATCCGATATTAATCGCCGGATTGGCAAGGATTTGGCGACACCCGGTACAAAAGAAAACGATTTTCCCGACCATCACAATCGTTATTCCAACGCACAACGAAGAATGTGTAATCACGCAGAAACTGGACAACATTCTTGGATTGGAGTATCCGCGCGACCGGCTTCAAGTCATCGTCTGCGATGACGCATCGGGAGATCGCACTGCCGAGTTTACGCGTAAGTTCGCTTCTAACGGCTATGAATTGAGTGAGGTGACTGCCAGAGCCGGCAAAGCCAGCGCCTTAAATCGCGGTTTGGCGCTCGCTTGTGGAGAAATTTTTGTCATCACCGACGCAGACATCATGCTGAGCCAGAATTCTCTGCGCGAACTGATCGCCAACTTTGCAGACGAGACCGTTGGCTGTGTTGTCGCGCAAACGCTGATGAGGGCTTCGGGACCAGCAATCGGACAGGCGGGTGGCATATATTGGCGCTATGAATCCTTCTTATGCCAGAATGAAAGCGAGCTTCATTCAATGGTCGCGGCAACTGGACACTTAATGGGACTTCGCCGCAAGCTCATACAGCCTATTCCCACGAACCTAATCCTCGACGATTTCTATTTGGCGATGATGACTATACGCCAGGGTTATCGGGTTATTTCTGAGCCAAAAGCGATTGTCTGGGAAAACCCTATCAAGGCTATGGATGATGAGCTCATTCGCCGCCGCCGATTAGCCGCCGGCCGTTATCAGGTTCTCATGCTGGGCAGGAATTATTTTCCGCAGATGTCAGGGCTGCTTCGTTTTCAAGTAGTGTCGCACAAGTTCTTGCGATTGGGCATCCCCTATTTTATGTTTCTGGCGCTGGCACCAAACCTTCTTTTGGCTATCCACCCCGCCATATCATCATTTCCATTCGCGCTAAGGATTTTAACAGTCAGCGTTTTGATATTTCAAGGAATATTCTACCTTACAGCCCTGATTGGGAAAATGACCCCAGACACAGGCGCGAAGAAATCGAAACTTTCCAAAATATTTATGCTCCCCTACTTCATCTGTGCCACGAACTTCGCGAGCCTCACAGGTCTTTATTGGTATTTGTCCGGCCGACAGACTGTTTTATGGGAACAGGCAAAGAGGGGATAGCTTGGCCAAAGCCTCACACCCTAGCCTTGGTCCTTATTTTAGATAATACGCAGGAGATAATAATGTATTCCGAGCAAGCCAAAACAACAAAATCCATTCGCTCGTCCATCATAAAAAAGATAACGGCCTTTGCCTTCCGCACAGGATTAATAAGGGCAGGGCGTCAGTTCTGGTCAAAATCCCTGACGGTGCTTAATTATCACCGAATTGATGATCCACATCGAGCAGGCTTCGACTCTTTCTTACCCACGGTCAGCGCGCACCCGGATGAATTCAACCGTCAAATAGAATACCTTGATCGTTGGTTTAACGTGATTTCTTTGCGTGATGTAATAAATTGGCTTGCTGGCCGCCACTCACTGCCGCCGTACGCTGCGCTAATTACTTTTGACGATGGTTATCTTGATAACTATACAACTGCATATCCCATTCTAAGGCAGCACGAATTCCCAGCAGTGATTTATTTGACATCAGGACATATCGACACTGATGTCCCTTTTTATTGGGATCTGGCCGCGTATTGTTTTTTTCATACAAAGGTTGATCACGTTCTTTTCCCCGATCATACAGAGCGCTTCTGGAGGAATTCTGAAGTTCGAGACAAAGTCTCCAAGAGCTGGATTGATTCCATGAAAGCGTTACCAGAAACAGAAAAACAAGAATGGGTTTCGCGTTTGCCCGAGAAACTGGCGGTCTCCATTCCGCATAATTATTTCCGAAAATTAATGATGAACTGGGACCAGGTTCGGGAAATGTCGAGCAACGGGATGGAATTTGGGGGGCATACGATCAATCACCCGATCCTCTCAAGCCTTCCCCTTGATCAAGCAAGGGTCGAGATCGAAGGATCGAAAGCTGCTATTGAAAGCGAAATAGGGAAACAAATTTTCAGTTTCGCCTATCCGAATGGCAAGCGGGCTGACCTCGATCCTTCCATTGAAAATCTGGTAAAGGATGCCGGCTTTCGCGCTGCGTTTACATTATTAAACGGACCGACCTCACAGCTAGAAGCAAGGCAAAATCCATACGCCATCCGGCGTATTTTTATCGGAAATCATCACACACTCCCCCAGTTTGCCACATTACTTAATCCCCTAAATCGTTATCGTTAATAACCTTCTAAGCATATACGAAAGGTGCAAATAAGAAGTTAAGGATTAAGTGCCCACCTGATTCGAATACAGGAATATTTTATTACCCCATTCATCCGGGTATTCAGCAATTTTGTTGAATACCCCCTCTGAGATTAATTCGATGAATAGCGGATAAATTATAGAGCACAATCGGTCAGCCAATCGCCTTAATAAGTGGACTTACGAAATGTCGTTATGAGCGGAACGAAGAACCTCTACGATTATCTCAGACACTCTCACCGCCCTGGCGCGCGGCGCAAGTGTCACACCACTCGGGGAATCCAGAACGAATGAGTAAGGTGAGTTAATAACAACCCAATCGGTTTATTAAAAACCCGAGTACAAGAGATGCTCATACACTGGAGCGATGTGTCGGGCGACGGACTCCCAGCTGAATCGAGTCTGGGATAGATGACGGGCATAATTTCCCATTTGAGCCGCGAGTCCCGGGTTATTAATTAAAATAACGATCTTATCTGCCAACTCACGCGGAGATTGTGCCGGCACTAAAAAACCACTTTTCCCGTCATCCACGGCCTCAGGCAATCCGCCAACATTTGTAGCAATAACGGGGCGGCCAAAAGCATAAGCGGTCTGCAAAGCCCCGCTCTGTGTGCTGCTGCGATATGGATAAACGACAACTGTTGACACGCTCATAATAGCACCTATTTCTTCCAGAGGAATGTAACGCGCGTCCAGAATTGTTGAAAGCTCCAAATCCAACCCAGCAATTCTGGACTTCAATGCATTAATATCAATTTGCTTCATGGGGAAACCAGCAATAATCAACTTCACATTACACGCTTGACGGACCAATGCAAAGGCATCAATAAGGTCATCCAGCCCTTTGCTGGGAGAAAGCAGTCCAAAAAAAAGAATCGCCTGTTCTCCTTCCCCCAAGCCATACCTCGCTCTAATATTATTAATAATATTCGGCTGAGACGGAATATTTAATAACCAGCTTGAATTACCGTGCGGTATCACATGAGTTATTAATTCTGGAATTTTGGTATACACAGATAAAAATCGACTTTGGCTTTCCTTCGCAAGGAAAAATATTGCCGAAAACTGAGCGTATGCATTTGAATCCAATCGTTGAAATAATCTTGAAGAACGTCCATAACTTTCACGCGATTCAAATTCATGACATATCTGACTCAAAACCAACCCACGGCGGCCCAGGTAAGCGATAAAAATGGCATCCAATGAATATTCGATCTTTGAGAATTGGACAATGTCCGGTTTGGTATGAATTAAATATCGAGCGACTCGGATCCAGGCCAACAAAATAAGCACGGCTCTCACTATTCTCCGGAGAGTCAAGAATATTTTTTTCACCCAGCGTTTCCATGATTTTAACTGCCAAATTTGGACAGGCTGCGGGTCAAAATTTTTCCAGAGGTGGAGCATTCGATTAACAGTAAAATTATGCGGCTGATCTGAAAGTTCGTATTCAGTACCAGTGATCAGAGTGACATCCATGCCTG